>NZ_RZSN01000166.1:0-12807 GCF_003997315.1 Mesorhizobium sp. M1A.F.Ca.IN.020.04.1.1 | reverse complement strand
GTTGCGCAGCGTTTCGGAAAAATCCGATTGAACGGCAAAGATCGCCGGCACGCGGCCGTCGAATTTGAAGAAGGTCTTCTTGCCGTCATCGAAGACCATCGACGGTTTCAGGGCCGCCTCGCCCGAGAACGAGTAGTCAATGTTGACGTTGGCCTTGTCGATGTTCGAAACGTTGGGGTTTGCCGCCCTATATTCCGCCTCCTTGCGCAAGGCGGCGTTCAGATCCTTCTCCGGATAGACGAAGCGTACGCCAAAGACCTTGTGGCCTGCCTCTGGCGCATAGTCGTGCAGCTCGATGAAATAAATTCGTTTCGTCGTCACCACGTTCATATTGGTGGTGACGTTCTTGGCGACCGGTTTGACGAACAGGATGTTGCCCTTCTCCGAGGGTGCAACCTGCCAGCTTTCCGTATCGCCGAGCGAGATCGTTTCGAATCTCTCATCTTCGTCGAAAATGATCATGGTCGAAATGCCATAGGTGGCATTGACCGTGACCACATTGTTCGGCTGATAGACGACACTGGTAACGCGCCCGTCGAGGTTGCCCGGACGAGGCGTTTGCGCGCCATGGGCGTGAGTCTGGATGGCGACGGAAAACGCCGCCAAAAACAGCAGGCGTCTCATCATCCCTCGTCCCCCGGCGTAACCGTTTCCTGGTCGCGGCGGTAGTTGTAGACTTGGAATCCGAGGGGGTTTTCAAACCGCCATTCGTTCGTTTCCGGCGTGTCGGTATAGCGGTAGCGCACAACCGAAATGTAGTGCCGGACGATCGAATCCGTGTCGGACTTTTCCGTTGTCGAGAACCGGACCAGCGCTGTGCTGGCGTTCGAGAACGTCACGGACTTGACGTCGACCAGCACGCGCTTGTTTTTGCCGTAGACTTTGGTCGGATTGTTCCGGTTGGCTGCGCTGTACTGCTCTGCCAACTCGCGTGCCGCATCTCCGGTCGAGAGCAGAGCGGCGACACCGAAGTTTTCTTCGATGGCGAACGGGTCATAGCCCTCGCGCTCGCGGATATAGCGCACCACATTGGCTTGCGTGATGGCTTGCGTCTCTGTCAGGGTCAACGGCTTGGTCAGGCCTGTCTTGACCTCGATATAGCCGGTGTTCTTGTCGACCTCGACGATATACGGCTCGAAGGTTTTCAGCGGGACCAAGAGAACGAGTGCTGCGAGCGCCAGCAACGTGATCACGCCGAATAGCAGCGCCACGAACCACGCAAGCGACCGGGAGCGCTTCGCCTTCTTGACGATCTCGTATTCCCATCGATCGCCGTCCTGAAAATAGCTCCTCAGAGCACCTTCGTTGTCTGCCATGTTGATCCAGCCCTTACTTTGCCTGCCAGCAAGCAGCCTCAGCGAGGCATGCTGTTGTTGGAGATTTTGTTCTGCATGGCAGTGCGCTCATTGGCCGTGCGAATATTGGCGACCATGCCGGATTGGATACGATCGCGTGCTCGCATACCGGCATTGCCGACCACGCCTGCCGCGCCGCGTGCACCGTCGAGTGCCTTCGTTGAAGCCGTCATGCCGACAGCTCTCGCGACATTGCCGATGCCCGCTGAGACGCCGCCGACGATGCTTTGTGCCAACACCTGGATATGGAAAAGTACGAACGCTCCTGCGAAACACAGCAGCAGGAAAGCCGACACGTCGCTGAGCTGCAGCCGGCGTTGGTTTGCTGCATTCGTTACCTTGGTGAGCTCGGGATCCATGGCGGCAATGAGGAAGGCGGCAACCACATAGATGAACAGCGGTATCAGCGCGTAGAGAAGGACCTGTTGGAACCACGACACGCCGAGGCGTCGCGTCTGCTCGAACAGCATGCAGGCTATGAAGATCGGGGCTGTTCCAACCAGCACCCACATCATCACCTTAGCCAGCAACAGGATCGCCAGCGCGACGGCGATAAAGACCGCCACGCAAAGCATGATGAGAAAGCCGATCATCGACGGTAGAATGGCAAAGTAGCCCGACTGCTCCGCAAACGCCGCCGCTGCTTCATTGGCGGTCTTCCAGATCATCGACAGGCCATTTGTCGGTTCGGTGATGCCGGTTCCCGTAGCCGTCAGGATCGCGCGCCCGACATCCTCTGGCGTGTTGTTCAACCAACTGTAAAACAGCGTGTCGAAATTGCTCCATTCTCTGACGATCAGCAAAATGACCACCATCCGGGCGACGCGGCCGATGACTTCGGCAACGCTGACCCTGGATGTTCCCATGAAGAGCTGCAGGCCGTAATAGGCGACGTAGGCCAGGAACAGGACGTTGAGCAGCGGTGTGATTTCGCTGCCGACAATCCCATATGCCCTTTCCGAAAAGGTTCTCCCGGTGTCCTCAATCCGGTCGAGAAGGTTGCCTAAGAAATCTTCCATTGCCGCCGATCGTCCTTACTGAGTTGCCATCGCCTTAATCGCGGCCATGGCCGTGGCAGGGTCGCCGTTGACGTACGACATCGGGCCGCATTCCTGGCGAGGGTCGGCAGCGTAGGACGTCAGATTTGCGGGTCGCTTGCAGGGGGCCGTTTTCTCTTTGACCGTACCGCAGCCGGCAACGCCGGCAGCGATCACGACCACGAACAAGGCCCTGACTATGTGCGCAGAGCTAGTTGCCACCGTAGGTCAATGCCTTCTTCGAGTTGGAAATGTCGGTGAGCCGGCGCTGGTTGTCGGCCTGAAGAGAGCCGACAGCACCGTTCATCACACCGATCAGCTCGTTGATCGTGAGGCCGGCCTGGACCTGCAATTGGGTGTTCTGATCGATCGACCCCTTGATGTCCTGAGCCTGGCCGATGCTCTGTCCCGCTTGCTCGAGGGCGCTCCGGCGCGTCGTCACGGCCTTCTGCGATCCGGTCACAAGGGCCGAAACGCCAAGGACCGTGTTCATCAGCTCTTCATAGGACTTGTCGCTGGAAAAGCCGCTGTTTGACTTGCCAGAGAGGCTTTTCACAAGCTGCAGGCCATTGATGAAGGTGGTCGCGATCTTGCTGATGTCGCCACCCATGCCGCCGAAATTTGGCACACCGCCTGACATGATGCTGTCGAAGGACGGCATGGAGGACACGCTGAAACCGTTGCCAACGGCCAGATTCTGCATCTGGTTGGCGTCACCGCCGCGATCGCCGGTGACGGCCTTCAACGTGTCTTCGACAGTCGACAGGATGTCCTTGTTCGTGTTCAGGATCTTGTCGGTTGTCATGGCCGTTTCCTTGGCCACCTTGAGATTGGCGCCGTCGATGACCGGCACGCCTGATGCCCAAGCCGCGGAAGCAAACAGAACCGAACACGCAGTGAGGATAGAGCGCTTCATAGAAGGTCTCCTTATTGAAGCTTGAGTTGCAGCTTGAGGGTGGATTCACGCTCGCGCTTCTGGACACAGGCCTGGTCCGCCGGGCTCCATTCGAGCCCTTCGCGCGGGTCGCATAGACCAGTGGTTTCGCGCGGCATTTCGCCCTTGTTTTTGTATCCAGATGACTGAGATGAGCCCGACGTTTCAGTCAGCTGCATCGCGTTTCTTGAATTAAACAGGTCAGCCATTGTCGTCCCGAGCAGGATGACCTGGTTCATCATCTCGAGATTGGCGTTTCGCGCGCCGGAATTATGGTCCCAGCTGTCCTGAATGGTTCCAGTGGTTAGGCCGCCGAGCTGCTGCAGCCATGACGCGACGTTGGCGCCGCTCTCCTGCGTGGCTTGCGACGTCGCTATGGCGTCGATCGTCGAATCCCGCATGCCAGTGTAAGATGTGCTGCCGCCGCCATAGTTGATCGGGATGTTCGCCCCGTTCGCCCCACCGAGTGCCGGCAGCCACTGTTGGGTGATCTTCTTGACGTAACCCTGTGTTTCCTTGAACGGCGGGATGCCACCGTATTTCTGGACGTTGCCGTGACCAGAATTGTAGGCGGCGAGTGCCAGATTCACGTTGCCGCCGAACCGCCTGAGCTGCTGTTTCAGATAGCGGGCGCCGCCACGCAAATTGGACTCGATGTTGTAGCGATTGACCCCGAGATCGCTTCCGGTCCCCGGCATCAGCTGTGTGAGGCCATATGCGCCGGCGCCGGATTGGGCGCATGGGTTGAAACGGCTTTCCTGGTAGACGAGAGCCATAAAAAGGTTCTCGTCGACGCCTTCTTCCCTCGCGACCCTTTTGACCAGGCCGACAATTTCGGGGTTGGCTTGCGCGGCAGCGATCGGATCGTCCTTGCGACCTTCCCTGAAGACGGAGCAGGTCACGCCTTTGTTGATCGAAAACCGGTCCTTGTCGGTCTCTTCGATTTCGCCGATCTCGTCCTTCCGATCCGTTTTTGTACCGAGGTTTGCTCCGTCGATGACGGGAACACCGGACGCTATCGCCGGAACTGGGGTGGCGAGTGTTGACACCAGCAAGCCAAGGGCCAGACGATTTCTCATTGGGCCTTCTCCCATCCGCAAAATTCAGCCAGCCACTTTTCCGGCTCGTCGCCGTATTTTCCCCGAAGTGCTGCGCACTCCTCGATCGTCTTCTTTCGACCCGACAGGACCTTCACCATGTCGGGCATCGACGACAGATCGAGGCGGGCAATGACCGAGTCATTCCCGTGCTTGACGAGAAAAGTGCGCTTCTCAGGCGGGGTGTTTTTGATGAAGTTGAATTCTTTGACCGTCAGGCCAAAGCGGGTGATGTAGCTTTCCTCGTCCGCGCGCGGATTAGGGAAGTGGATGTTGGTTGTCGACTGCTCGATCAGCGTGTGAGATGCCCGGGCCTTGGCGATGTCGGCCGCCGACTGCGTTCCGAAACCGACAATGCCGTTGAGCTTGCGGATGGTTTTCATCTTGTCGACGATGAACGCCGAAAAGGTCTCGTCCTGTAGCAGCTGCCAGCCTTCATCCATGAAGAACATGACAGGATCGCCGTTCAGCAGCTCATCCAGCCGATGGTAGAGGTACATCAGCGCCGGTGTGCGCAACTCCTCATTTGCGAGGATGTTGGTCATGTCGAAGCCAAAGACACGATGCCCTGAGAACGACAGAACGTCGTGCTGAGCGTTGAACAGCCATGCCTTTTCGCCGTCGATCCATGGCCGCAGCCGTGCATGAAGGTCGTTGGCGTCTGCGCGAGAGCGACCGACGAGCAGGGTCGACAGGTTCACAAAGTTGCGCTCAGCCGTGGGCTCTTGCATGAGCCGAGCCAAGGCCTTTTCGAGTGTATCTTCGTCTTCCTGGCCAAAGTCGCGACGATCGCTGGCGCGAAGCATTGCCTTTAGCAGCCGCAGGAGAAATTCCCGGTTCGGTCCGGTGTTCTCGAGCTGGAGTGGGTTGAAGCCGGTGGGTGTTTGCGGGGACAGTACCTCGTAGGTGCCGCCAACCGCCCGAATGAAGATCTCCGCACCGCGATCTTTGTCAAAGAAAACTGCCTTGGGCGCGGGATTGATACGCATCGCCTGGGCAAGCAAGAACGTCAGGCCGACGGTTTTTCCAGAGCCGGTCGGACCAGTGACGAGGAAGTGGCCAATGTCGCGTTGGTGAAAGTTGAACCAGTACGGCGTTTGCGACGTCGTTTCGAGGATCGTAATCGGCAGGCCCCAATGCGCGCCGTCGGATTGCCCCGTCGCGAAATTGTGCATCGACGACAAACCGGCGAAATTGCCGCTCGACAGCAACGCCTTGCGGGCGATGTAACTGTGGTTTCCTGGCAATTGCGCCCAAAAGGCCGCTTCGAGGTTCATATCCTCGCGCAGCCAGTTGATGTTCATGTCGGTGAGGCATGCCCCAAGCTCGGAGACCGCCTTGCTCACGCCCTCCAGATCGCGGGCCAGGCACAACAGTGTCAGATGGTGGAAGCCAAAAACGGCTTCCTGGTTCATCAGGCTGTTAACCGCGAAATCGATGTCGTGTTCGACCGAGCTACCCGCTTCGTCCGAGGCCTGGATTTGACGCTGTAGGCGGGTAATTCGCTCTTGAGCAATGGGCTTGTCCGCGATCGTGAAAGATTGCGTCAGAATGAACTCGTGATTGACTTGCAAAAGGCCGTCGAGCATTCCTGGCCCCGTAAAGGGGGGATATTCCTTTACCGACAGAAGCGCGCCGAATCGGCTGTCCTCGTCGACAGCGGCTTGTGCCTGCATGGTCCGCTTGCTGAAATGCAGGCGAGAGGTGCCGACATAGTTGCTGATGCCCATGCGCGGGAGCCGCATCTTACGTGGCACGCCGCAGGTCAGGATTGTGTTGAAGAACTCGCAGGGTTCGGAATATGGCTCGCCGTCGCGGCGAGCGATGCCGAGCGCACGTGCGCCGTATTTCTCGAGCTCGCGCGTGATGTTGGTGACCAGCTCCTCCACTTCCGTCACGTCCTCGCGTGACTGCTGAGAGCGGCCGTCGCTGCTGGCGTTGTTGAGTATCCGCTTAAGGGTGTCACCGATACCGAGCGCACCCCTCATGCCTGACCTTACGATGGTCAGGTAGATCTCGTTCGTGAACATGCGCTTGTGGCGCAACTGTTCCATGTAACGCTTGTTGAGCAGGTCGCAGAACGGATCAGCAAATGCGCCTCCGATCTCGGTTTCAACCGCGCGGCGAATGACCGTCGACCACAGCGAAAATCGGCTGGAACCGAGCGCGCGGATCATCGTGTTTTGCACAACGGAGCGCATGTTTAGCGTGGCCTGGTCCTCAGTCTGGAAGAACAGGCCATCGAGCTTGATGACGCTGATCAAGGCGCCATTTTCCAAGCCGATCACCGTATCGGAGACATGGCGCAAATAGGGGATATGAGTCGACATTGGCCGCTCATTGTGAGCGGCCTTCCCAAACCCAAGCTCATCTGTGACGACCTTCAGCATCGGCTATGGTCCGTATGAATTGGTGCCCCAAAAACTCTTGTTGCGCGTGCGGGGCGTCTTGCGCGACGCAACCTGCATCACGTCGAGGATCTTGTTGTCCCAGGTGCACAGGGTGAAAAGGACGAGGTAGGCGATTGGTGCGGTCAGCAGTGCCCACAGGGAGTTGGAGCCAAGCCACCCTATGATCGTGCAACCGACGACGATAACGACGGCCATGTACGGCACGCCCCAAAGCGTCGGTGAACGGGTCAAGCCGATCACCAGCGGCGTGAGCGCAGGCTTTTCGTCCTCGAACTCAGCCATCGCTATTTGCCGACAGCTGCAATCATTTCATCGACAATGGTCGGTGCGCCGAAGACCAGGCCAATGCCGACGATGACGGCGCCGGCCGTGAACCACGACAGCCGACCGGCGAAGGCGAGGAAACCGAGGCCGATCACTGCAATGATCGCTAGCAGCCGGCCGAACGGACCTGTGATGAAATCCACGATCATTTGAACGGCCGTCTGCAGTGGCGCGAAGGCGCCGCCGCCACCCCCACTTTGCGCCAAAGCTAGATCGACGCCGGCCATGTGCACGGCCGCAGCCAATCCAAGAACGGCTGCCAGCTTCCATGCGCCGACCCTCGGCCCCTCAATTGCATTGCACTTCATGCGTTCTCTCCTTCAAAAGTGCATTACACCGCCGACAAACTTGCCGGTCTTCTTCACGGCGATGACACCTACGTCGCCGTTCTCGCCGCCGTCTGCGATTGTCGTGGTCCCGGAAGTCTTGGGCTTTGCCTTCGCCTTCGGCATGGGCAAACCGAGCTGGTAATTGACCACCTTGGCGACGTAGCCGACGGTCTCCCGAAACGGCGGGATGCCGCCGTACTCGTAGATGCGTTGCTCGCCGCTGTTGTACGCAGCGGCGACAAGCAGAGGATTTTGGAACTCGTCGAGCAGGACCCGCAGGTACTTCATGCCGCCTTCTATGTTCTGCTCCGGATCGCAGATGTCCGCGACCTGGAACTGTTCGGCGGTGGCAGGCATGAGCTGCATGGGACCGCGTGCGCCTTTGTCCGAATTGCGAGTTTGGTCGAAGCCGCTTTCCGCCCAGGCAATCGCCGTGGCGAATACCTCGTCGACCTTGTGACGCCGCGCCGCATCGACAACCAGTTTCTTGATTTCCGAAGGGCTTAGGGGTGACGGACCGCATACCTGCACGCTTGACGTGTTGTCTTGAGCCGCATTTGCTACGCCATTTTGGGTGATCTGTCCTGTCGGAATCTTACCCACAATGGTATTTTCCGGAGTGTCGTCCTCCATCGCGTAAGCCCGCTGCCGTGTACCAATATGGATACCTGCAAGTTGGTCCTTTTTGGCTGTCTTCTCTGGTGCGACAACGCCGTCCTCACTGAGCACGTAATCACTGCCGCTTGTGCTCCATCTAGAGTCGAAAATTTGACTGATCGCAGCGTCAGTGGCGCTTTCAGCTTGCGCGAAATTGCTGACAAAAGTGGCGGATTTCTGTGCTTCCTGGGCCATTGCGGGCCCGGCGACGAGCACATTCAGCAGGGTTGAGCAAATCAGAGCCCCGTTGCCTACAATGCTGCTCGTCCTAGCCCTTTTCGTCATCGCGACCCGCCCCATTTGCGGTGTTGAGATTGTGTTGAAAACCGATTAAGTTCGCCATGGTATGAACCGCTTTGGTATAGCGATACAAGTTTTTGGGCCACACTTAAACCCCAAAAGTGGAATTCGGCATGAACCAATATGGTAAAGGGCTGGAAATGAAACGGACCATCCTTGCTGCATTCGCAAGTTGCGTTATGGCAACGCCGGCCTGGTCGGTGGACAACGTCAACAAGGACTACATCAAGTCGCTGGCGGCACCGGGAAAGACGGTGCTGGTCGTTGAATACTATGACGGCAGCGGTAAAGCCGTGGGCCGAAAGGGCTACGCGTCAGCATCCGGATATGTGGCGATATCGCCCACGGATTTCCGGGTCGATGGCGAGACCAGTCTTCACCTTTACGGCCTCCAGCCGTGCCAAGGCGAAATGGTCAACCGGAAGGAGGGTTTTGCCGGCACTTGCGCCGATTTCGCGCAACAGCAGCTGCAAATCATGCTGAAAAGCCCAAAGGTCATCTTCTGCCGGGCCTTCGTCAGCGAGCAGTCGTCACCGACGCAAAATGCTACCTGCTACGGCTACTATAACTATCCCGGCAGCCTCGATTCCGTTGATATGTTCGAGGAACAGCTTTTGTCCCTTGGCGCGGTGCGCCTGACAAAAAAGCCCGATGGCTCCTATGACCGGCCGGACCTCGCGCAGGCCGAAGATGCCGGCAAGAAAGGGTCCTACGGCATGTGGGCCGATCCGCGAGTGAAAGCCCAATGAGGAGGTTTCCACTCGCCCTCGCGCTCACCGTGGCCGGTGTTGCAACGTCACTTAGTGCGCCTGATGGCTATTTCGACCTAGAGCCGGGCATCACACTGGAAACCGGAGACACCTGGGTCGCCGACGGGCAACGTTATCGCCTCTTTGGCATTCAATCCTGCCTTCGGGGCACCAACTACACCGACTTGAAGGGGCAAAAGCGCGACTGTGGCGATGCCTCCCTGGCAATTTTTGCTGCCTATATCAAGGACACCAAGCCGGTTTGCGCGCCGGTCGCCAAGACCGCGGACCTAACCTACGTCATCTGCTATGCCACCGTTGGCAAGGATCGCCTCGACCTCGCCACCATGATGATTTCGAGCGGCTATGCCTTCGCTTCGCTCGATGATCAGGGCATGCCCCTTCATCCGCCGTACTCCGTGGCCGAGCTGGACGCCCGCGAACGCAAGGCGGGTCTCTGGCAGTTTCCCGATGTTGTGCACCCGGCAGTCCTGTTGGCCAAGACAGCCAACGAGCGCGCCAAGAAGGAGGCGAAGCAATGAAAGCCAAACTCCTCCTGTCGGCAGCAATGCTTGCCCTCACCGCTCAGGTCGTCGAAGCGGCCGATGTCATCAGGAATGAGCCTGTCCGCAAGGTCTACCGGCCAGCCGTAGAACCATCCGCCGCACAGGTGACCGGGGTGCATCCCGTTCTGAGAGGGCGGGTCACTGTCATGGACGGGCGGACGCTCTGGTATCCTCAGTACGCAAAGAGAGTCCAACTGGCCGACATCGACGCGTGCGAGCTGCCGCAATGGGCACTCGATCCCAACTGGGAAGATCGCGAGCGCGTGAAGGCTCCCGCCCCCGTCCCCTGCGGACCATTTGCCAAGGCATGGCTCAAACGGACGGTCGGCGACAAGTCGGTGACCTGCAACGTCGTCTCCTACAGGTTAGACGGTACGGCGATCGCGCGTTGCACCATCGGCGCTCGAGATCTTGCCCTGGAAATGCTTCGTGTCGGTTGGGCGCGGGTTGCCTCTCCCTATCCGGTCAATGGCAGATATGCCGCCTATCAGCGTTACGCCGTGGCCGCGCGCTACGGCATGTGGGCGACCTACGTGCTCGACATGGATGAATGGCGCCGCAAGGCGGTCGACAAGACGCTAGATCGCCGGCCGATCGCTGATTTCAATCTGCTGGCCGAACGCGAGAGTGAAATATCCCCGCCATTTACCGATGCCCGCAAGCGGCCGTTGAGGACAGACCGATAGTTGCCGGACTTCGTCTACGTGGCAGACGCTTCGAAGCGAACCGCGCCACTCTAGCCGCACACGGTCTGTCGCCTGGGCGACGCCCGCAATGATCATCAGGAGGACCGTCTGACATGAAACACCTGATTTATGCCGCCGGCATCGCCGGCGCCGCGCTCCTTCCCGCCGCAGCGGCTAAGGCACAAGACGCATCTTGGGGCTGCCAAGTCCTGCTTTGCGCAGCCTCGCAAAACCCCTCCTGGCATGGCGTGCAATACTGCATCCCGCCGATGATCAAACTTATTGCTGCCATGTCGAAGCCTGGCTTCTCGTGGCCCATCTGCGACGAAGCAAAGGCCGGTGCACCGGGTCGCGAGGACTATGCCGATTGCCCCGACGGGACCAAGATCGGCTACAGCCAATATGGCAGGGACGGCAATCGCAGCGTGCCGGATCGTTGCGTCAAGACCCTCAACACCTGTCAAACGCACGCCGGTCTAAAGGGTCCCGCCACTCAAGCCGGCGTGATCTTGAATCGCCGTGCCCGTGACGGAGACGCCTCTTGCATCAATGAGATTTCCTCGCAGCGGCCGAGGCGCGCTGATCCCTGGTACTTCGACATTCCGAATGATCAGGGCATCAAGCAACGCCACTGGTTCAATCTGAATTTCTGATGGGCAGAGCGATGAACAATGCCGCCCTCCTCGCCATGGCAGCCGGCGTCGGCCTTGCGGTCGGCGCCGGCGGAACCTGGCTGGTAATTCCACACCCGAATGTCGAGGCAAGGACCATCACCAAGGCCGAGCTCACGGGCGCGATAACCGTGGATCCCTCATTGTGTCCGCTACCAGTCCTGGAAAAACCGTCAGAGGATGAGGCCCTGGCCGCCTATCAGAACGCGCAATCCACCTCACCGTTGGTGTGGGATCGCAACGACATGCCGCAGATCTCGCTTGGCCTTGGCCAGTGCGACAAAAACGACAACGGCCCCGGCGTTTCGTGCATGACTACGGTCAAGATGTCGCCCGAGGCACAGCCCGTCAATCGTGTTGTCGGCTTCGCAAAGGCGGCCAACGGCGAATGGATTGCCACAATCTTCTAGGCCGATACGGAAAGGTGTTCGCAATGGAAGATCAATTTCTCGACTACGTGACGGTCTTTGCAACAGCCGTGGTTTGCTTCGTCATCTCACTTTGCTTCGGCTGGAACTTCCTGGCTGCGTTGCTTTTTGGAATCGTCACCGGCGCGGCACAGGCCGGACTCATCCGCCTGGTCCATGGAAGGCCTGATCTACTGTGACAGTCCATCACGCAAACGCCTGCGCTACAAAAAAGCCCGCCTGGGCGGCGAACTTTCCCTCATGGTCGGACGCTCACCCGACGGGTGCAGCCATTTCCAGAATGGTCGCCAATTCCTCCTCTTCGAGGCGCTTGCGCTGCGCGATAAGATACGCCGCGATATACACGAGCTTGCCGATCGACTCCTTGTGGTCGGCCGGCCGATACATGGTCACCTCGCGGCGCGCCATCGCCTCTTCGGACGCCCGTCGCCCTTCCTCGTCGAGGACGACGGCAGATGCTTTTTGCGTCGCCATGTGACGCTCGGTTACGTCAGCCAGCTTCAGCACAGCGAGGGCCCGTCGCCCGCTCTCTGTCCGAGTTTCAAACATTGCCGCACCGCTAAGTTGCATCGGGTCGATAAAACCGTTGATCAGGGACGAGGGCACGATAGGATACGAAGCCCAGCGAAATGAAATGAAACCAGAGCCTGTAAGTCATTGTTTAAGAATGGAAAGTTATTTGTCCCTCCGCCGAGAGACGGGAGTGATTTCAAAGAACTATTCAAACGATTAGCGGCGGCGGGTGCGGGTCGGCCATTGGGCAAAGACGGGTTTCCTGCAGGCCCATGGACGCCCGAGCTTCTTGCAGAGGCGATTTCACAGATTGATTCCAACCGGATTGGGGTCGATCTGCGAACGGTGCAGCTTTGGTTTCAAGAGAACGAGAAGGGAATTAGCACTGCCAATATTCGTTGGCTGGCGAGGGTTTTTGGGTGCGATGATCCTGTGGCGACCAGCGAATGGCAGATGGAGCTCAGTGCTGCGCAATCGCGGTTAACTGCCAGGAGACGAGAAGGGAAGAGAGCAGGAAGCAGCATTGCGCCGACGTCTCCGGATGCGGCGCTGCCCGCGGCCTTCGATGACGGGACAGGGTCTCCGGCTGAGCTGGCACGGGATACTGACGCCAAGGGGCCGGACCGGCGTTTCAGCCTGGCGAGACGATCGGAGGCGTTTTTCAGTTGTGGATCCACCTTGAATCTGCCGGCCTCGGTGTTCGCTGGTATCACCGCTCTCGGGTTTTTGTCGTTTATTACGGGCATACAC
>NZ_RZSN01000165.1:0-12836 GCF_003997315.1 Mesorhizobium sp. M1A.F.Ca.IN.020.04.1.1 | reverse complement strand
GAAGGGGTTCGGCCGGGCGATCGACCTGCCGTGGAAGATGTTTCCGGCCAAGCTCATCCAGGAGGCCAAGGCCTCGGTCATCCCTTTGCATTTCTCCGGCCAGAACGGCCGTCTGTTCCATCTCGTCAGTGGGCCGATGAACATGGCCGAGCGCGACAACCGCGTGGCGAAATTCGTCGGCAAGGCGTCGCTGACGCTGCGCACCTCCCTATTAATCCGCGAATTCGCCCGGCTGTCGGGCAAGGCGATCGAGGTGCGCATCGGCGATGTGCTGAAGTGGAGCGAGCTCGAACCGTTTGCGCGACCGCAAGGCGCTGCTCGACAGGCTCTACCAAGCGGTTTTCGATCTCGCTCCGGCGGCGGTGCGGCGCGGACGCACGCCGTTTCTAACCAAGCGGATGCGCAAAGCCGCCTGAGCAGCTTAGTCCGCGCCCTCCTCGGGATCGATGGCGGACGATTCGTTGGCCACGACCTCGATTTCCTGGTTCTGGCCGGCCACGACGGTGAAATCCTTCTGGTAGATGCGGTCGCGGTTCTTGGCGATGATGGTGTATTGGCCTTCGGCCAGCACCATCGAGGCGAAGGCGCCGACGGCTTCCTTGATCGGATCGCCGGATTCATTGAGCAGCGACCAGGAGGTGTCGGCAATGGCTTCGCCGCCGGGCTCGCGCACCAGCTTCATCGTCATCTCGGCCGCGCGGTGCTCGACGGTGGCCTCGGTCAGCTTGCCGGCCTCGACGCGGATATCGGAGCGGATCACGGCGTTGACCGCGCCATAGGTGGAGACGACATGGTAGGTGCCTGCATTCAGCCGCACCACCGTGTTCGGCTCGACATCGGGGGCGATCAGCGCGCGGTCGCCATTGGTCTCGGCCTGGCCCACATAGATCGCGAAGCGGAGCTTCTTTGGCGCGATGTGCGCGCCGCCGGACGTCACCGCATCGAGCTTCAAGCCGCCGGCATCGAGAACGAGGCTCTCTCGCTTTGCGTCCTTGCCGACGGTGATGCGCTTGGTGGCGCCGGCCCGTCCGTAAGAGGCGTGGACCAGGTAGCTGCCGGGGTCGAGCTGGAACACCGCCGTGCCGCCATGCGCGGACGCGACCATCGGCAGCTTGCCGTCGCTGGCCGGTTCCGGCTTGAAGACGCGCCAGACGATGCCGCGGGTGATGTCGGCGCCCTTGTCGGTCAGTTGCGCAGAAAGGGTGATCGCTCCGCCGCTGCCAAGCGCCAGCGACCGCTCGCTCTTCGGCGTCGCATAGCTCGAAATGCCCGGCAACTTGATATTGCCGACATCGTTGGCGTTCTGGGCCAGCGCGAACGAAACCGGCACCGCAAGCAACGCGGCGATGAGCCCGACCACGAAAAGGCGCAGAGTCCCCTCAAACATGCCTTGCGTTGAAGCCCAAGGCGGTGGCAATTTCAAGGCTCAAGAGCCTGCCGCCCTCCGCCAGGGCTCTTTATCCGGCGTATAATTGCGCCATTGCCCGAGCCGCCCGATCTCCCGATGGCGCGCTTCAGCTCAAAATCGAATGCTAGGAGACTTGCGCCCATGGCGTCGCCGATCATCGACTTCCTGCTGACCCGCAGTTCAGCGCCGATTCCGGACCTCAAGGAGCCGGCGCCGAGCGATGCGGAAATCGCCACGATGATCGCCGCGGCATCGCGGGTACCAGACCATGGCCGCCTCGAGCCCTGGCGGTTTATCGTCTACCGCGGCGAGGCGCGGGTCGAGATCGGCAAGAAGCTCGCGGCGCTTGCCGAGCAGCGCGAAGGACCGTTGCCGGAGGGGCGCCGCAACCAGGAACTGGCGCGCTTCTCGCGCGCCCCGCTGGTGATCGGCGTAGTCTCCGTGCCGCGGGAGAACCCAAAGATCCCGCAATGGGAGATGTTCCTGTCGGGTGGAATGGCGGCTATGAATCTGATGATCGCGGCCAACGCGCTGGGCTATGGCACCAACATGATCAGCAACTGGTATTCCGACGTTGCGGAGGGCAGGGCGATCCTCGGGCTGTCGCCGCAGGAGCGCGTCATCGGCTTCGTCCATATCGGCTCGTACCAGGGACCGGCGCCGGAGCGGCCCCGACCCGATCCGGCGAAGCTCTATGCCGATTATGCCGGGCCGTGGGCCGGCTGAGATGTTCTACGAGCCATCCAAGGGGCACGGCCTGCCGCACGATCCGTCGAAGGCGATCGTTGCACCCCGCCCGATCGGATGGATCTCGACATTGAACAAGGCCGGTGAGATCAACCTGGCGCCCTATTCCTTCTTCAATGCCTTTTCGACGCGGCCTTTCATCGTCTGGTTCTCATCCGAAGGCGCGAAGGACAGCGCCACCTTCGCTGAAGAAACCGGCGAATTCGTCGCCAATCTCGTCAGCCGCGAGCTTGCCGAGAAGATGAACCGCACCGCCGTCGATGCGCCGCGCGGCGTCAGCGAGTTCGCCTATGCCGATCTCGCCATGGCGCCGTCGCGCCTCGTCGCGCCGCCGCGCGTGGCGGAAGCGCCCGCCGCCCTCGAATGCAAGGTGACCGAGATATTTCGGCCGCGGGCACTAGATGGCGCCGAGACCAGCGCCATCGTCGTCGCCGGCGAGGTCGTCGGGGTCCACATCGACGATGCTTATCTCAGGGAGGGGCTGTTCGACATCGTCAGGGCCGGCAATGTCGCCAGGCTCGGCTATATGGACTATGCCAGCGTGAACGAGATTTTCTCGATGCGGCGGCAGCGCTGGAGCAAGGATTAACCGAAAGGGCTACACGGCTCACGTCGGCTACAAACTGATCCCCATGGTCTGGTGATTGGCGGTTCAGGCTGCAAGTCCCGCCGCTCTCGCGCGTGCCAGCAGCCGCTCCGCAAGCCGCAGGTGCGGCCGATCATACATCTTGCCGTCGATGCCGACGACGCCCGGATTTCCCGCCGCCGCGAAGGCGTCGACGATCGCCCGCGATCGTTCGACCGCTTCCGGCGACGGCGTGAAGGCGGTGTTGATGACCGGCACCTGCGCTGGATGGATCGCCATCTTGCCGGTAAAGCCGTCGCGCTCGGCCTCTCTGCATTCGGCTTCGAAACCGGCCATGTCGCGGAAATCCGGAAAGACAGTATCGATCGCGGCGATTTCCGCCGCTCCGGCCGCCAGGATGGTCGTCGCGCGCGCCAGGCGGAAGACGTCGGTGTAGCGGCCGCTCTCGTCGCGCGCCGAACGCGCGCCGATTGCAGCCGACAGATCTTCTGCGCCCCAGGTAAGTCCGGCAAGCCGGCTGCTTGCTCCGGCGTAGCTCGCGGCAGCCAGCAGGCCGGATGCGGTTTCGGTGATGATCGGCAGGATCTTTATGCCGCCATCCGGCAAGCCGCTTTCGGCCTCGTGCACCCGAAGCTTGGCCGCGAGCTGCTGGACATCCTGTCCGCTGTTCGACTTCGGCAGCATGATGCCGTCGGGTTTCACCGGGACGAGCGCCGCAAGATCATCGTCGGTCAGGCCGGTCGACAGATCGTTGACGCGTACGTAGATGTCGGAGCTGGTCTGCTGTCGGTGGCCGGCGATGAAGTTCGCCGCGACTTTGCGGGCGGCCGCCTTGTTGCCGGCAGCGACCGAATCCTCAAGGTCGACGATGACCACGTCGGCGCCGGCGCCAAAGCCCTTTTCCAGCTTGCGCTCGGAATCGCCCGGCACGAAGAGCAGCGAGCGCATCAGGACGCCTTCTTCATCATCATCGCCTGCCTCGTGCATTTGGCGACCAGAACATCGTTCTGATTATAGGCGCGGTGCTCGAATTCGACGATGCCGCGATCGGGCTTCGACCTGGACTCGCGCACCGAAACGACCGTGGTCTCAACACGAATGGTGTCGCCGTGGAAAACCGGGTGCGGGAAGACGGTCTCCTTCATGCCGAGATTGGCGACAGTGGTGCCGACGGTGATATCGTTCACCGAGATGCCGATCATCAGGCCGAGCGTGAACAGCGAATTGACCAAGGGCTTGCCCCATTCGCTCTTCGCGGCGAAGTCGAAGTCGATGTGGAGCGGCTGCGGGTTCAGCGTCATCACCGAGAACAGCATGTTGTCGCTTTCGGTGACGGTCTTGCGCAGCGTGTGCCGGAAGACGCGGCCGACGACGAACTCCTCCAGATAAAGCCCGGCCATGGTCGATCTCCTCCGCTATTCCTGTTTGATAGGCGTTGGTTGCAAAGCCATCAAGCCGGTTAAGAAACATGGTGAACCGTTCGTAAACCATTTCCAGCTTACCGTTCCCAACGGGGCCGAAACGTTTCGGCAAGGGCAGCTGATCGGCATGGTTGTTTCGCATTTTCTAAAGTGGATCGATAAGGCAAGGGTTTCCGAGCGCGCCGCCGCCGCGAGCGCGCTGGCCCGCGCCTACATCAATTCCGACCTGCCGTTCGAGGATCGCTGCGCCGCCGAGGCGGCGCTCACGCTGCTGCTCGACGACGTTTCCGCCAAGGTCCGGCAGGCGCTCGCCGAAGCGCTGTCGATGAGCCATCACGCCCCGCCGCAGGTGATCGCAGCACTCGCTTCCGACCAGCCGGAAGTGGCGGCGCTGGTGCTGGCGCGTTCGCCTTTGCTTACCGATGCCGATCTCATCGACCGCGTCGCCTGCGGCCAGAAGGCCACCCAAAAGCTGATAGCCAACCGTCCCGTCGTCTCGATGTCGCTGGCGGCAGCCATCGCCGAGATCGGCGAGCCGGAAGCCTGCGCCACGCTGATCGCCAACAGCGGCGCCGATATTGCATCGCTGAGTTTCCGCCGGATGGCCGAACGGCACGGCCACCTGCCGCTGGTGCGCGAGGCGCTGATCGCCGACGCGCGGCTTCCCGCGGACTGCCGGCACATGCTTCTGGTCAAGCTCGGCGAGACGCTGAAGGGATCGCCGCTGGTACTGGCACTGATGGGAGCGGCACGGGCAGACCGCGTGATGCGCGACGCCTGCGTGAAGGCTTCGGTGACGCTGATCGAGGGCACCCGCGCCGAGGAGCACGCCGCGCTGATCGAGCATCTCAGACTGCGCGGCGATCTCACCGCGAGCTTCATCATCCGCACCGTCGCGCATGGCAAGGTCGACTTCTTCGGCTCGGCCCTGGTGGCGCTTGCCCAACAATCCGAGCAGCGGGTGAGGGCGTTGCTGGCCGGCGGGCACGACGTTGCGCTGCAGGCGCTGTTCCGCAGCGCAGGCCTCGCCGCCGCCACGCACGGCATCATCCTGCGCGCGCTGAAGATCTGGCGCGAGGTCGCCAACGGCAAGCGTGTCGCCGGCGTGCAGGAGGTGAGTTGGCTGATGCTGAAGGAACTCGGCGGGCAATCGGCCGAGGGCGATCTCGCTGGACTGGTGAAGTCGATCCATCTCGACGCGCTGCGCGAGAACGCGCGCGGGCATGCGCTGGCAATTGCCGCCGCCTAGCGCATGTCGGTGCCAGGTGTGGCCGGCCTGGCGGCTTCCTGCTCGATGCTCACGTATCCCGGCCCGGCCCGTCTAAGGGTGCCCCCTTCGCGAAAAAATCCGGATAATCCTGCATCGCGGCAGCGATGATGTGCAGTGAGGCCGCGACCTGAAGCATTTCCGGCCGGTCGCTGCGACCGGCGATGCTCGCCGCATATTCCCGCGCCACGGCGATGGTCGAGGTCTGCGGCTCGCCATGCCTCCTGAACAGCAATTCCCGCGCCAGGCCGCGCAGGAAGCTGCCGATCGACTCGACCGTCTCGCGTGGCACGATGGAGTTCAGTTGCGCCTGGCGCAGCCGGAGCACTTCGAGGCCGACGGTCACGGCGGCAATGCTGCCGCCAAGAATAGGGTCGCCTTTCCTCCCGGTCTGCTGCAGTTGCGGCATCAACTGGTTGATCCGGTCATAGGCCAGGCTTTCGAAGGCCGAACGCCTGGGGACGCGCTCATGCACGCAAAGGCGCGCCAGGTCCTCGCGCATCGCCGTCGAGATGCGCTCAACAGTGGCCCAGGGATTGGCCGGCAGAACGACGATGAAGACGCCGATGGCGATCAGGATGCCGACCAGGATCGATGCCGATCCGGCGAAGAACGGGCCGGGATCATAGGTCATCATCTGGTGCGGGCTGAGAAAAGCCAAGAAATTGATGGCGAAGGCGGTGGCCACGCCGACATGCCGCGGATTGGCCATGCCGAGCGCTGCCGGCACCAGGATCGGCACGACAAAGAGGGTGAACCAGCCGAAGCCGGGCAGCGCCGGCATTGCGATCTGGCCGACGAGGAAAGCGAAAGGCAAAGCGAGGAGCGTTCCGGTGAAGAAGCCCCAGGCCGACTGAACCGGATCGGGACGCGCCGCAAACAGGCTGGAGACGACGGCGACGAGAATGACGGTGCCCGCCGCCTCCGACCATTTGGTGGTCAGCCAGAAGGCGGCCACCAGAAGCGTGGCGAGCGCGGCGCGCACCGCATTGCGCCAGGCCGCATGATAGTCGCGGTGCACGACCAGGGCCGGTTGCTGCCGCTCACGAGACGTTCGGGAAACCGGCGAGCGAAGCGCATCCAAGCCGCGCATCACCTGCTTCAGCGCCTCCGCGAAATCGGCGGCAATGGTGAGGCGGGTGATGGTGCCGACCTTGTCTTCACCGGGATCGGTGGCCACCGGCGCCGTTTCTCTTGCCCTGATCGCGATTGCCTCGAGCCGGGCCACCCATGGGCCGGTGTCGTCCAACGCGTCGCGCGTCGTAGCGAGTTCCCCGACGATTGCCTTCAACTCGCTGCGAACAGGGATGAGCGTCGCATTCTCCGGCGCGGCATGGGTATGCAGCGCGCGGGCCGCCGAGAGCGCCCACAGGAGCTGTCCGATCGTGCGCCGGACCGGATGGGCGCGGGTCGCGAAGCTCGGCGCTTCGAGGCGCGCATAGGTGCGCATTTCGGCAAGTGTCTGGGCATCGGTGATCAGCTTGCGCTGGAGAGCGGCAAGACCGGCCGGATCGCCGTCGGAAAAGGCGCCTGAGGCGTAGTCGGCGAGATCGAGAATGCTGCGTTTCAGCCTGGAGATGATGGCGTCCGCCGCGAGCTTCGGCAGGATCAGCCGGCTGGTGACGCCGGCGCAGACGATGCCGAGCACAATTTCGGCGCAGCGCGCGACAGCGAGATCGACGACGAGATGCGCCTGCCCGAATGCCGGCAGGCTGATGATCATCGCTGTATAGCCGGCAAGGGCGGCGCCATAGGCTTCCGGATTGCGCAGCAGCGAGGAAACGAGGGTGCTGACGCCGATCCATAGTGCCAGCACCGTCACCAAGAGCCAGGGATTGGTGCCGAACAGCGATGTGATGCCGATCGCCGCCAGGCCGCCGGCCAGCGTACCGAGCAGGCGGTAGAAGCCTTTCGCCAGCACCATGCCGGCGACCGGCTGCGCGACGATGAACACGGTCATCATCGCCCACTGCGGATGATCGAGCTTCAAGGCGTAAGCGGCAAGCAGCGCGATCAGCCCGGCAGAAACCGTTCGCAGGGCGAAGATCCAGTCCGAGCGCGTCGGCTGGGTCAGCTCACTTAACGGTGTCCCGGCTAGATCCTTCAGCCGCGTCCAGGTCACATGCAAGTCTCCGTCCCGGAGCCTGTTATGGACCAGTCCGCGTTCAGATATCCAGCACGTCGGCCTCGGCGAATTCGGCACGTTCCTGGATGAAGCGGAAGCGGGCCTCGGGCTTGGTGCCCATCAGCGCGTCGACGGCGTCCTTGGTCGCCTGCTCGGCATCGATCACGTCGACCCTGAGAAGCGTGCGCTTCCTCGGGTCCATCGTGGTTTCCTTGAGCTGCGAGGCCATCATCTCGCCAAGGCCCTTGAAGCGGCCGATCTCGACCTTGCCGCGCCCGGTGAATTCGGTGCGCAGCAATTCGTCCTTGTGCGCGTCGTCACGCGCATAGGCCACCTTACCGCCCTGACGGATCGAATAGAGCGGCGGCACAGCCATATAGAGGTGGCCACCGCGGATCAGGTTCGGCATCTCCTGGTAGAAGAAGGTGATCAAAAGCGAAGCGATATGCGCGCCGTCAACGTCGGCGTCGGTCATGATGATCACGCGGTCGTAGCGCAGGTCCTCGTCGCGATATTTCGAGCGGGTGCCGCAGCCGAGCGCCTGGATCAGGTCGGAAATCTGCTGGTTGGCGGCAAGCTTGTCGTTGCCGGCGCTGGCGACGTTGAGGATCTTGCCGCGCAGCGGCAGCACCGCCTGGCTGGCGCGGTCGCGCGCCTGCTTGGCCGAGCCTCCGGCCGAGTCGCCCTCCACGATGAAGATCTCGGCGCCGGCCGCGGCGTTCTGCGTGCAGTCGGCGAGCTTGCCCGGCAGGCGCAGCTTGCGTACCGCGCTCTTGCGCGACACTTCCTTTTCCTGGCGCCGGCGCACACGCTCGTCGGCGCGCGCGATCACCCATTCGAGAAGCTTCGAGGCTTCCTGCGGGTTGTCGGCCAGCCAGTGGTCGAACGGGTCGCGGATGGCGGTTTCGACGATGCGCATCGCCTCGATGGTGGCCAGCCTGTCCTTGGTCTGGCCGACGAATTCCGGCTCTCGGATGAATACCGACAGCATGCCGGCGGCCGAGATCATGACGTCCTCGGTCGTGATGATCGAGGCGCGCTTGTTGCCGATGAGGTCGGCATAAGCGCGAAGCCCGCGCGTCAGCACGTTGCGGAAGCCCGCCTCATGCGTGCCGCCCTCGGGAGTGGGAATCGTATTGCAGTAGGAGTTGAGGAAGCCGTCGCCGCCGAACCAGGTCACCGCCCATTCCAGCGAGCCGTGGCCGCCCTGCTTGTCGCTTTTGCCCGCGAAGACTTCGCGCGTGACCTGGAATTCGTCGCCGAGGGTGGCCTTGAGGTAGTCTTTGAGGCCGCCCGGGAAATGGAACTCGGCTTTGGCCGGAGTTTGATCCTTTTCCTTGATCAGCGAGGGATCGCAGGTCCAGCGGATCTCGACGCCGCCGAACAGATAGGCCTTCGAGCGCGTCATGCGGTAGAGCCGGGCCGGCTCGAAGGCGGCGCCCTTGCCGAAGATCTGCTCGTCGGGATGGAAGCGGGTCCTGGTGCCGCGGCGGTTGTGCACCTCGCCGAGGTGCTCCAGCCCGCTCACCGGAACGCCGCGCGAGAAGCGCTGGCGATAGAGCTGGCGCCCGCGCGCGACCTCGACCTCGAGGTGGTCGGACAGCGCGTTGACGACGGATACGCCGACGCCGTGCAGACCGCCGGAGGTCTCGTAGACCTTGGAGTCGAACTTGCCGCCCGAATGCAGCGTCGTCATGATGACTTCGAGCGCCGGCTTCTTGAACTTCGGATGCGGATCGATCGGAATGCCGCGGCCATTGTCGGTGACGGTAAGAAATCCGTCCGCCGAAAGCTCGACGTCGATGAAGGTGGCGTGGCCGGCCACCGCCTCGTCCATCGAATTGTCGATGACCTCGGCGAAGAGGTGATGCATCGCCTTGTCGTCGGTGCCGCCGATATACATGCCTGGGCGGCGGCGCACCGGCTCCAGCCCCTCAAGCACCTCGATGTCGGCGGCGCTGTAGCTCTCGCTGCCGTCGCGGGCGGCGGCCGAGCGCTTTGCGGCCTGCACCAGCGGATCGGCCGGCCGCGAGGACGCGCGTACTTGCTGGGGCTGCTTTTCCGGGTTGCCGAAAAGATCGCTGGTGTCGTCCATGCTAGCCATTAAGTCCGGTACTGCGAATCACTCCTCGATACTGCCACGCTTTTGGCGGGCGAACGAGTTCCTGTTCCGTTCAGGGATCAAACTGTCTCTTATTCCAAAACCATTCGATAACCAAGCCGCTGGAAATAGGGCGGGCTCCACCCTTCGGATTCCTGATTCTTTAACATTAACGCCTAGCGTGAGCCTCAACGACAAAAGACCACGGGGCGTCAGGGGTTTCGTTGTGAAGGGCAGGGCCATAACCATGATCGGCATCGCAGCCGTTTTCGGCGCGATCTCGATCTTTGCCGCGGACTTCTGGGTCAAAAGCCAGGCGAGGGCCCAGTCCGAGCAGAAGACGGCATCGATCGTGGTGCCGCACGAGGCCAAAGTCGAATTCAAGACCATCGTCGTGGCGAATGCGCCGCTGCGCTACGGCATGCAGCTCGACCGGTCGCAACTCACCGAAATTCCGTGGCCGCAGGATTCTCTGCCGCAAGGCGCCTTCCCGACCGTCGACAAGCTGCTGGCCGAAGGCAGCCGCGTCGTGCTGTCGCCGATCGAGGTCAACGAGCCGGTGCTGCTCGCCAAGCTGTCGGGACCGAATGGCCGCGCCACACTTTCCAACATGCTGTCGCCGGGCATGCGGGCCGTCACCATCCGCACCGACGAGATCGCCGGCGTCGGCGGCTTCATCACGCCGGGCGACCGGGTCGACGTCGTGCTGACGCGCGATGCCGGCGAAATCCAGGAAGTGTCCAAGAACGCGCAAGGGGCAGCCGGCTCGACGGTCACGTCCGAAATCGTCGTCTCCGACGCCAAGGTGCTTTCGGTCGGGCAGGGCGCGGACGAGCGCAAGACCGAGCCGCAGGTCGCCAATTCCGTCACCCTCGAGGTCACGAACGAAGGGGCGCAGAAGGTAGCGCTCGCCCGCACCGTCGGCTCCTTGTCGCTGTCTTTGCGGTCCGCCGCCGATGCCAGCGCCAGCGGCAACGGGCTTACCACCATCTCTTCCTTCGGCGGTTCGGTTGCCGCGAGCGCCGAGGCAAGCGCCGCCTCGCTGGTCAAGGCGGTGGCGAAGGAGCCGGAGGAGCCAAAATTCAAGACGGTGATCGTGTCCCGTGGCACGAAGGTGGAGGAATACAAGGTTCCCTCCAAGCCCGCCGAGGGAGACGTCGTTCCTTCCAAGGAACAAGAACAATAGCCGGTGGGGACCGGCGGGAACGGGACAATGCATGTGTTGAACAAAGAACGGACGACGAGAGGGCTGCGCCTTCTGCGTGCAATGGCGGCGGGCGCCTTTCTGGCAGCCGCCGGAATGCTGGCCTTTGGGGCGCCGGCCCAGGCCAACAACGACGTCGTATACGTCTCGGCGACCAAGAACGCCTCGATCAAAGTCGCCAAGGGCAAGCCCAAGACGATCATGACGAACGCGGCCTTCTATCAGATCGTCATCGGCGATCCGGAGATCGCCAACGTCAATCCGCTGACCGACAAGTCCTTCTATGTGTTGGGCAACAATCTCGGCACCACCGGCATCGCGCTGTTCGATCAGAACAAGCAGCTCGTCGGCACCATCGACATCGAGGTGACGCTGGACACCGACCAACTCGCCAACACCATCCGCGCCAGCGTGCCGGATGCCAAGATCAAGGTCGGTTCGGCCAACGGCCGCGTGGTGCTTTCGGGCGAGGCGGAAGACGCGGTCGCGGCCGACAAGGCGAGCAAGATCGCGTCGCGCTTCTCCGGCAATGAGGAAGTGATCAACTCGGTCAACATCTCGTCCTCGCAGCAGGTTCAGCTCAATGTCCGTTTCGTCGAGATCAACCGGCAGGCGGGACAGGATCTCGGCGCCAAATACGGGGCCAACTTTGCCTTCGGCGTCGGCGGTCGCGACGTCATCATCGACCCGGGCACGGTACCGACCGCCGGGACCGGCGAGATCATCGGCCGGTTGCTTTCCAACGGGGTTTCGATCGACATCGCCATCAAGGCGCTGGAAGAGCGCGGTCTCGCCCGGCGGCTGGCCGAGCCCAACCTGATCGCCCGCTCGGGCCAGACGGCGAGCTTTCTTGCCGGCGGCGAGTTCCCGATCCCGGTGTCCGAGGACAACGGCAAGATCAGCGTCAGCTATAAGAAATACGGCGTCGGTCTGGATTTCACGCCGACCGTGCTCAAGGGTGGACTGGTCAGCCTCGATATCGCGCCGGAAGTTTCGTCGATCGATCCCTCCGCGTCGATCGAAGTCAGCAGCGGCATTTCCATTCCTGCCTTCATCGTGCGTCGCGCCAAGACGTCGGTCGACTTGAAAAACGGCCAGAGCTTCATGATCGCGGGCCTTCTGCAGTCGCAGAACGACATCACCACCTCGCGCCTGCCGGGGCTCGGCAAGCTGCCGGTTCTCGGTCCGCTGTTCTCCTCGAAATCCTATCAGCGGCGCGAGACCGATCTGGTGATCATCGTCACGCCCTACCTGGTCAAACCGGTTGACCCGTCGAAGAAGATGGTCAAGCCCACCGACGGAACGCGGCCGCCAAGCAATGCCGACTACTTCCTGAACAACACCGAGGAAGTCGACGCTTCCGCTCCCAAGCGCCCCTTGGCACTGGCCGACGGCAGCGGGGCCCGTCCGGTGGCGGCCACGACGTCGGGCCATTTCCTCGATCTGCCGAAGGACTGAAGCCATGCGTCTGGTTCCTTGCATAGCTCTGCTGCTCGCCAGCGCGCTCTCCGGCTGCACCAGCGACGACTATGTGCGCACCGAAGGCGTGACGCCGGCCGCCGGCAATGCGCAGGCGTCCAACACGGCCATGCAGATGGTCGATCCCTGGCAGTACGGCGTCCAGAACACCAGGCTTCTGGTGCCGGCTCCGAGCGCGAACTCCACGGCCACTGCCGCGGGCGCGAAGGGCGGCGCGGCGTCGGCTTCAACGACATCGGTATCAACGACAGCAGACTGATGAGCTGACGACCATGGCATCGGGCACCAAGACCAAGAAGATCCTGCTCGTTTCGACCGATCGGGCGTTTTCGCAGGACACGCGGACGGCTTTCGCTGCATCCGAGGTCATCGAGCTTCTGACGGTCGAGAAAAGCGTCAACGAACTGCGCGGCGAGGTCCAGGAGACCGATTTCGGCGCCGTCATTGTCGACATGGACGCGGCCAAGCTCGAAGAGATCGAGTCGCTGCAGCGCATCA
>NZ_RZSN01000164.1:0-12839 GCF_003997315.1 Mesorhizobium sp. M1A.F.Ca.IN.020.04.1.1 | reverse complement strand
TTCCTGCTTGGTTGTGTGGCCGAGAAGGACGACATCACCATGCCGGAGCTTGCCGCCCAACTGGTTATTGCTGCAGGCATCCAGGTCGCTCCCGCCTCGATCTCACGTTGGCTCATCAGGAACGGCTACCGCTTCAAAAAAAACGCTGCTGGCCAGCGAGCAAGATCGACCCGACATCAGCAAGGCGCGCCAGGAGTGGCGGGCCAAACGCCAGCCGCGGATGCGGCTTGAGCCACATCGGCTGGTGTTTATCGACGAGACCGGAACCACGACGAAGATGACGCGCTTGCGCGGTCGCTGCCTGAAGGGTCGGCGGTTGCGCTCAAAGGCACCGTTTGGACATTGGAAGACGCAGACCTTCATCGCCGGGCTGCGCTGCCATGGGCTTACCGCCCCTTTCGTCGTCGACGCGCCGATGAACCGGCGCATCTTCGAGACCTACGTCGAAAACGCAGCTCGCTCCGACGTTGGCAAGGGGCGATGTCGTCATCCTTGACAACCTCGCCGCCCACAAGAGTCCAGCCGCCGAGGCAGCCATCAGGGCAAGAGGCGCATGGCTGCTCTTCCTGCCGCCCTACAGTCCGGATCTCAACCCGATCGAAATGGCCTTCGCCAAGCTCAAGGCGCATCTGCGCGCAAAGGCCATCAGAACCATCGACGCCCTGTGGCAGGCCATCGGCGATATCTGCAATCTGTTCTCCCCAACAGAATGCAGAAACTACTTCACTGCCGCAGGCTATGGACTCACATGAAAATCCGCCGCTCTAGCTTAAGTGAATACGCGCCGAAATAGGCCGCCGAGTTGGCTATTCTCTATTGGCGACGAGCCATGCGCGAACTCTGGCGGCGTCAAGATCAGCGATCCTCGGCGGATTGGACACAGACAACATGCGAACTACAAACAATTCTCCCAGTTCGGGGTATTCATCGTAACGCTCCTTCGCAATTTCGCTGCCAATTTCGCCTGCTTCCCTTAATCCATCAAGATGCGCCTCCAGTCTCTCTATCAGACGGCCAAGGCGCACGTCATCCATGTCAGGATTTTCGGCAGGGTGGAGTAGATGGTAGTCGTAAACGGTCCATAAGAATGCCGCCATCTCGGCATGCTGACGGACAATTTCGCGAAGAACTGGCGCGGGCATCAATTCAAATTGACCGAGCCGCCGCGGATACGGTTTGCCGCGCTGGCGTGGCTTGTCAAATACGTACCCCGTATTGTGATGTGGCCATCCTTCTCCATGACGATGGTCGCCTTGCCGCAGCGAAGCTCGATACGCTCGTTGGCGCTAATTCGGATTCGATCACCGTCTCGAATCACCGTCGAAGTATCCGACTTGGGAACGGAATCAATGATGCGCCCCACGATAAGCGGTCGACCGGGATCTCCGTCTTGAAACAGCAGAGCTACCTCTGCGCCAATCATTTCCGAAGTGAGTTCTGCAAGGCTACGCGCGGGAACAGCCGTCTCTCGCAGGTTGCCCGGAAAGACGACCAAGGGGGCATTCTCGCCGAAGCCCAGGAATATACCGATCACAACTCCGTCGATCCGTTCGGCCGTCCGTGTCATTTTTTAACGCCCTCAATTCTGCTTTATTTCCGAACCTTTCATCGTGATATCGCTAGAAGCCTTCACGTTGATCTTACCCGATCCTTTGACCGTGATATCCTTGCCTTCGATCGTGATCGTGCCGTCCTTCTTCATGCCGATTGCAGCTGATCCGCACTTGATGACGATTGAGTCTCCCGCGTCGATCACCAAATCTTTCCCAACTCTGATAGCACCGTCTTCGTTAATCTCGACCACGCTGCCCTTGCCAATCTTCAGTGCGCGTGCGCCAGCCACTTGCGTAGCATCGTCTTCTGCAATTTTGGCGCTGCGGCCCTTGCCGATTTCAGTAGTCTGACCGCCTCCAATTTTGAAACTCTGATCGGCGCCGACATTGACGCTTTGCCCGGTTCCGATGTTCCAGCTATCAGCCGCTCCAATATCGTGGCTCTGCCCAGTTCCTACCGTCACGCTCCGCGACGCGCCGATCGTGTTCGTCTGCGAAGCGCCCACGGTCCTCGCTTCAGCCGCCCCAACTGTATCCACACGCGCGGCACCCACCGTCACCGTCTGCACCAGCCCAACCGTCTGCGAGTGGTTGGCGTCGATATTCTCCGTCGAATTCGCAACAATGTGGATGGTCTCATTCGCATGGACCGTCAGCGAGCGGTTCGCCCCCACCGTTTCGGTGTCGTTCGACCCGATATTCGTCGTCTGGTCGACGCCGATCTTGACCGTCTTGTTGTTGCCGACGTCCTCGTCGAGGTTGTGGCCGACGGAGTGCTTGGCGTCGTGGTCGATGCGGTCGGACTGGTCGTGCTGGACCAGCTTGTTGCGGTCGTGCTTGATCAGCAGATGGTGGTCTTTCTGCGCCTGGAAATTGACCAGCTCGGAGCCCGCCTTGTCCTCGAACATCAGCTCGTTGTAACCGCCGCCGCCTTTCGAGGAGTTCGACTTCCAGCCCGACTGCGTCGCATTGCCCGGCAGCCCGTAGGGCGGCATCTGCGAGGCGTTGTAGACCCGGCCGGTGATGATCGGCAGGTCCGGGTCGCCTTCGATGAAGTCGACGATCACCTCTTGGCCGATGCGCGGGATCTGGATAAAGCCCCAGCCGCTGCCGGCCCAGGTTTGCGACACCCGCACGAAGCAGGAAGAGTTCTGGTCCTTCTTGCCGAGGCGGTCCCAGTGGAACTGCACCTTCACGCGCGCATATTTGTCGGTGAAGATTTCCTCGCCCGAGGGGCCCACCACCGTCGCTGTCTGTGGGCCGCGCATGATCGGCCGCGGGGTGATGCGCGGCGGCCGGTAGGGCAATGTGGCGGGCGCCACGCCGAGCACCACCTTGAAATTCTCGCTATGGGCCTCGTTCTGGGTCCGGTAGCCCGGATCGAACAGCCGGTACTCGGCGCTGATCACCAGATAGTCCTGGTTCTGGTCGTCGCGCGGAAAGCTTTCCAGCTTGAACTTGCAGCCAGAGAAGAGGCCGCGCACGGTGCCCACCGCCGTGCTGCGCTGGTGCACGGCCTGAAGCTCCTCGCGGCGAATTCCCGCAATCGTGTCGCCTCGCCCGACATCGAGATGCGCTCCGGGCTGGCGGTAGTTCTCGCCCGCGGCCTCCTTGTGGCTGAACGGCTGGGCGGACTTCGCCATCAAATCCGCGCCGGGCTTCTCGAAATCAAAGTCGGTGTGGGCATAGGCCCCCGGCCGCACCGCGCTGGCTGGAATCCATTCGGTGATGTACTCGACGTCGCGCCGCGAGCCCTGGCCCTCGAAATTGTAGAGCACCTTCTCGTAGCCGGGTGCCGGCTTCAGCTTGCTCATCGCGTCGCAGAGCACCAGGGTATGCTTGCCCTCGTCATGCTCGAAGAAATAGAAGATGCCCTCGTGCTCGAGCAGCCGCTGCACGAAATCCAGATCGCTTTCGTCATACTGGACGCAATATTCGCGCTGGGGATAAGACCCCTGCAGCCGCTTCTCGAATTTCGCGATGCCGTATTTCGAGAAGATTTTCTCGACGATCTCGACCGCCGTCATATTTTGAAAGATGCGGCAATCGGTGGTGTTGCCGAGGAACCAGAGCCATGGCCTGACCATCGCCTCATAAAAGCCGAGCCTGTCCTCGATGCGGATGAGCTTGAATTCCGACACAAGGCCGCTGAACCAGCGTTTCGGATCGGATTCGCCCTCGACCGAAACGACGCCGCCCAGCATCTTCAGCGGATCGACGTCGTGGCTCTTGGAGACGAAGCCGACCGTATAGGCGAAACAACGGCTGATCTCGTCGCGCCCGACGAGATGGGTGAAGGTCAGCACATCGCCGCCAACGGGCGTCTGCACAACCGTGGCGCGTTCGTTCGGCATGGGTCGTGCCCCTCCTGGACGCGGCCGCCAGTATGATGGATTGAAGCCCCCGCTATGTTAACCGCATCACGTTCGGGAACTTTTCGCACCCACCGCACCGGACCGTTTTCAGCCTAGCACATGTTTGGTGGCGGCCAAATAACAGCTGTGGCTAAACCCGCCAAGCGCCGGTGTGAAACGCTCCTCTCCCGCCGCGCTCGCAAGCTGCTAGAATGCCAGAGCAATTCTCGGAACATCGCATAGCGATTTTCCGTTCGGAGTTGCGTGAAGAATAAGCATTTGTTGACCAAGTTCGGCGACGCTTCCGGATGTTCATCTCGCTCCAGATCAGCAATGTCGACAGGCTGCCATCCGGCGCCGCCGCGAGCTACGCCGCCCGCGACCGCAGTTTCGAGATCGGGCGCGAGAATTGCGACTGGACGCTTTCGGATCCGGACAAGATCATCTCGGGCCGGCATTGCGAAGTCCGCTTCCAGGCGGGCGGCTTCTGGCTTTACGACATCTCGCGCAACGGCACTTTCGTCAACGGCTCCAGCCAGCGCATGGCCGGTCCGCACCGGCTGGCGCATGGCGATCGGATGCTGATCGGCCGCTATGTCGTTGCGGTATCAATTGACGAGGAAGGCGCCGCCGCCGGCCAACCGCGAACCCGGCCCGCGTCGACGCAACGCGAACTGCCGCCATCGACGGGCAGACCGCTGGAGCTCGGCAAAGAGCCCTTCTTCAGTCGGACGGAACAGCGGCCCGGGACGGGAGCGGCATCGACATCTTCGGCGCTGCGGCCGCCCCCAGCGCCGGCAAAGCCGGGTAGCCAGCCGGCGGGAACCGATATGCTGCTGCAGGATATCGCGAAGGCGGCCGGCATTTCGCCCGACCTGCTTCAATCGCGCGATCCGCATGAGGTGGCCGCCGAGATCGGCAGCGTGCTCAGAATCACGGTCGAGCAACTGTCGCTGCTGCTCAAGGCGCGCGCGGCGGCCAAGGTGCTGGCCAAGAGCGCCAACCGCACGATGATCGGCGCCGAGAACAACAACCCGCTGAAATTCGTTCCGGGCACCGACGACATACTGGAGATCATGTTCGCCAAACGCCGGACCGGCTATCTCGACGCCGCGCACAGCGTCGAGGACGCCTTCCGGGACCTCAAGACGCACGAATTGGCCACTTACGCCGCCATGCAGGCGGCGCTTTCCAGACTGCTCGACGACCTGTCGCCGGAGGCCATCGCCAGGAAGCTGCCGCCGGCCTCCTTCTCATCCAAGAAGAGCCAGGCGTGGGATGCCCTCGTCGCCACCTGGCGGACGATGGAGGAGAAGCATGAAAACGGCATGCTCGACGTCTTCCTGGCCTATTTCAGCGAAGCCTACGCCAAGGCCAGCAAGCAGAAGTAGTAGACCGGGGCTATGTGACGGGTCTCACAGAAGAAAGCGCTGCTTCGAGCATCCTGCTTTCCGATTTCAATCAGCTGCCTGTACGGTTAGGATAACGTACGGAAGCTTGCCTGGCGGGCAAAGCGGCGTGGCTTGGGGCGTGTGCAGCAATGTCATGTTTCGGCGAGATGAGCCTTTCCATCCGGGCCGCCCCCAAAGCTCGGCATGAAAAGCCGGGAGCCGACCTCATTTCCCGGCAAGGAAATGTTCGCCGCGCCACGACGGTGGATCGCCGATGAGTTCGAAGGACGATCCCTCCCGGCCGGCGGACAAGACCGTCATCCGAGCGCCACGGCCAAGACAACGCTCGCCCGCGGCTCCCGCGAGTTCTTCTTCGGCTGGCGCTGAGCCCGCTGCGACACCCGCCAGGGAACCGACGGTTTTCGACCCCGGCGTCGGCCGGCGGATGCCGACAGGCTGGTCCTCAGGAACCGTGGTCGTTCAAAACCCGGCCCCCGGGGCTGCCGCTGCAGCGGCGGCACCCGCATTGCAACAGGAAATCCTGCTCAGCGCCGCGGATGGCGTGAAATACGCCGCGGCAAATCCAGTCCTCGCTGCGGCGGCGCCCTTGCTGGTGCTGTTCAGCCAGTTGCGGCTGATGCTGGTCGAGCGGCAGGCGGCCCCTTTGGCAGAGCACGTCGCCGAAGCGATCGAGACATTCGAGCGGGAGATGGCGAAAGCCGGCATCGCCGAGGAAGACGCGCGGATTGCTAAATTTGCTCTTTGCGAGACCGCCGACGATCTGGTCGGCAACCTGCCCTGGCCGAAGGACGAGGGCTGGATCGGGCACAGCCTGGTGGCGCGGTTCTTCCACACAAAGCCCACCGGGGGAGCCGGTTTCTACGAGGCGCTGAACAATATCCTGGCCCGGCCGGAGGGTCATCACGACCTCCTCGAACTGATGCATGCCTGCCTGTCGCTCGGGTTCGAGGGCCAGTATCGTGGGAGGGTCGGCGAACGGGACGCGCTCGAACGCGTCCGGCGCGACGTCTACGACACGATCCGCTATTTTCAACCGCGCGCCGGGGACGACATCTCGCCCCATTGGCAAGGCATGGCGGCGGCGCTGTCAAAGCCCCGGGCGCGGTTGCCGCTATGGGCGGTCGCGGCCGCCGCGGCGACGCTGGTGACGGCGGCCTTCTTCGGGCTACGGATCCTGATCACCGACGAGGGCGACGCAACAGCCAGCGAATTGCTGGCGCTCAATCCCTCAACGCCGGTCACCATCGAGCGCGCGAGCGTCGCTCCGGTTGCCGAGCCGGCTGTAGCCGCTCCGCCGGAAGCCACCCCGTCGCCGCCTGCCGTTCCCACCGTCACCCAGATCGACGTTCCCACCATCACCCAGATCGACCGCATCCGCGCCGCGCTCGCCAACGAAATCGCCGGCGGCGGGCTGACGGTCGGCACGAAGGGCAACTTCATCGTGGTCGAAATCAGCAACCAGCTCTTGTTCGCGCCCGGGCAAGCCGAACTGAAGCCGGAGTTCCAGCCCATTGCGGCGGACATCGCCACGGCTCTCAATGCCGAGCCCGGACCGATATGGATCGTCGGCCACACCGACAATGTGAAGCCGAAGAAGTCGAGCCAGTTCAAATCGAACTTCGATCTTTCCGTCGCGCGCGCCAAAGCCGTACAGGCGATGGTGGCGAACGAGCTCAAGGACCCGTCGCGGGTCGCGGTGGACGGCAAGGGCGAGGACGAACCGATCGCCGACAATGCGACGGCGGACGGCCGCGCCAAAAACCGCCGCGTCGACGTGATGATCCCGAAGGAGGAGACGTTGTGAGCGCGCGCGGCGGGGAGCGGCACTGATGCGCTGGGTGCTGCGGCTGTTCAGCCTGCTCGCGCTTGCCGGCTTCTCGGCTGCGGTCTGGTATGCCGGGCCGCTGATCCGGTATGCCGATACACGTCCGCTCGGACCGGTCTGGCTCCGGACAACGATCATCGGCGTGGCCGTCGCGCTGCTCGCAATCTTCTACGGCATCCGCTTCTGGCAAGCGCGCAAGGCGCAGAAGGCGATTGAGACCGGCATCGTTCGCAGCGGCAACCGCAACGACGATTCAGGCGTGCTCGAAGCGCGTATGAGCGAGGCCATCGCGACCCTGAAGCAGTCGAGCGGCAGGCGCAACTTCCTCTATGAGATCCCCTGGTACATCATCATCGGCCCGCCGGGCGCCGGCAAGACGACGGCGCTGGTCAATTCGGGGCTGAAATTTCCGCTTGCCCGCTCCGGCAATGCCCAGCCGCTGGCCGGGGTCGGCGGCACGCGGTCCTGCGACTGGTGGTTCACCGAGGATGCCGTGCTGATCGATACGGCCGGCCGCTACACGACGCAGGATTCGGATGCCGAGCGCGACAAGGCGAGCTGGCTCGGCTTCCTTGGACTGCTCAAGAAGTACCGCACCCGGCAGCCGATCAACGGCGTGATCCTCGCCATCAGCGTCGCCGATCTGATCGGCTTCGACGACCAGCAGCTCGATGCGCATGTCACCGAGATACGAAGCCGGCTGCGGGAGTTGCACGAGACGCTGAAGATCCAGTTCCCGGTCTACCTGCTCTTCACCAAGGCGGACCTCGTTGCCGGCTTCATGGACTATTTCGGCGATTTCGATGAAGTCCGCCGGCGCAAGGTCTGGGGTGCGACGTTCCAGACCACCGACCGCAACAGGAACATGGTCAGCGAAACCTCGGCCGAGTTCGACGCGCTGGCCAGGCAGCTTGCGGACGAGATCGCCGACCGCCTGCAGGACGAGGCCGATCCGGTGGCGCGCATCGCGATCTTCGGCTTCCCGGCCCAGTTCGCCGCGCTGCGAACCCGCGTCGTGCGGTTCGTCACCAGCCTTTTCGATGCCTCGCGGGCCCAGGTGAATGTCAGCCTGCGCGGCCTCTATTTCTCGTCGGGCACGCAGGAAGGAACACCGATCGACCAAGTGCTGGGCGCGATCGGCCGCAATTTCGGCAGCGCTTCGCAGGCGCATCTTTCCGGTACCGGCAAGAGCTTCTTCCTGCATGATCTTCTGGCGAAGGTGATCTTCCCCGAGGCCGGCTGGGTCTCGTTCGACAGGACAGCGGAGCGGCGCGCCAGGCTCGCCAGATTTGGCAGCCTCGCCGCGATCGCATTGGCGGCTTTTGCAGCGCTCGGCGTGCTGGGCCTCAGCTACTTTGCCAACGAGTCGCTGATCGGCTCCACGAGACAGGCGATGGCGCAGTATCGGGACGGCGCGGATTCGCTGCTCAGGAGCACGACAGTTACCGATGTCGACCTCGAAAACGTCATCGGCCCGCTCGATCAACTGCGCAACCTGCCGGCGGGATATGAGACCGCCGGCCAAACGAAGCCGATCGAGGAGAGTTTCGGGCTCAGCCAGCGGGAGAGGCTTCTGTCGGCGTCCAAATCGGCCTATCGGCAGGCGCTGGAGCGTAGCTTCCGCTCGCGTCTGCTGGTTCAGGCGGAGCGCACGATCCAGGCCAAGATGGCCGACCCGATCGCGCTCTACGAACCGTTGAAGATCTATCTGATGCTGGGCGGCAAGGCGCCCAAGGTCGACGACGAGCTGATCGTCTCCTGGATGAAGCAGGATTGGGAGGAAAACCGCTACCCCGGCGAGAACAACCGCGAAGGCCGCGCGCAGCTCGAAAAGCATCTGCGCGCCATGCTGGCGCTCGACGATGCCTACGACCCGGTGTTCGAGCTCAACCAGCCGCTGGTCGAGGCCGCGCAACGATCGCTCGGACGCATGAGCCTTGCCGACCGCGCGTCGGCGCTGATCAGATCGGCGGTCTATGCGGCAAGGCTCCAGGATTTTTCCGTTGCCGCCAAAGCCGGTCCGGAGGCGCAGCTCCTGTTCGAACGCATGGACGGCGCAGAGCTCGCCGACCTTGGCGTTCCCGGCCTCTACACCAAGGCGGGGTTCAACGGTTTTTACCTGCCGCAGCTCTCGCGCATCGCGCAAATGCTGGTCGATGACCAGTGGGTTCTCGGCGGCGGCGGCGAGCAGGGCGGCATCGATCAGGACCTGCCCAGGCTCGGCCCCGAACTCATCGATCGCTACGGCAAGGAGTTCGCCTCCGCCTGGAACGGCGCGCTCGACCAATTGAAATTCAAGGCGATGCTGAAGGACAAGCCGCAATATATCACGCTCTCGGCCGCCGCCTCGCCGGACTCGCCGCTGGACCGGCTGTTCACGGCCATTGCCGATGAAACCGCCCTGACAAAAGACGGCGCCGCCTTCGCAGGCGACACCGGAACGGCGCAGCAGGACCCGGTCGTTATGGCCAAGGGTCTCGCCCGCATCGGTCTGCAGATCGCCGGCGGCAAGTCGCAGAGCCGCGCCGGGGCAAGCTCGTCCGCCACGCAGAATGCCGGCGCCACCGTCGAGGCGCAGTTCAGGCCGTTCCAAGCGCTGGTGAGCGGCTCCAGCGGTCGCCGCCCGCTCGATGCGCTGACGCAAAACTTCCACGACATCTACCAGAGCGTGAAGCTGGCAGCGGATGTCCCCGCGCAGACGGAGCGCGTCAACGCGAACCTGAAGCTGCAGATTTCGACGATGCGCGCCAATGCCTCGCGCCTGCCCAAGCAGCTCGCGCGCATGGTCGACGCGGCGGCGGACGAGTTCGAAGGCAATGTCGCCGAGACTTCGGTAGCCAACCTCAACCAGATGCTCGACGAGACGGTCACGCGCCCCTGCGAGGAAGCCGTCAACGGCCACTATCCCTTTGCCGGCGACGGCAGCGAGGAAATCTCTCTTGCCGATTTCGCCAAGCTGTTCGCACCGGGCGGCCTGATGGACCGGTTCTTTGCGCAGAACCTGGCGCCGCTGATCGACATGACAGGCCAGGACTGGACCTGGAAGCAGGAGGCCCGCTCCAGCCGCGACCTCGCCAAATCGACCTTGAAGGCGTTCCAGGCGGCGGCGGAAGTCCGCAGCGCCTTCTTCCCCTCCGGCGGTTCGGCGCCGTCGGTCTCGATCACCTTCACGCCCTCCTCTCTGAACAGCGAGGTCGACAGCGCGGTGCTCAACATAGATGGGCAGACGGTGCAAAGCACGCAGGCCGGCAATGCGCCGAGCACGGTGACATGGCCGGGCGGCGGCGCTTCCGGATCCGCGAGCCTCAGCCTGACGCCGGAGATGCCCGGCCGCGAGTCCGCCCTCAAATTCGAAGGGCCATGGGCTCTGAAGCGCCTGCTGGACAAGGCGAGCGTCACCAGCAACGGCGCCGGCGCCGAGGCGCGCTTCGTGATCGGCGGACGCGACGTCGCCTACAAGATGGAGAGCGGCTCTGGCGCCAATCCCTTCCTGCTCCCGGCGCTGTCCGGGTTCAGCTGTCCGAAGGCATTCTGAGATGGCGCCGTCATGGTCGATCGGATCGTTCCCGAGCAGCACCGTCTCCCGCCTTCATTTTGATACTCTAAAGTATGCGCTTGTGGCAAACTGGCCTGGGCACGCGGCCCATCGTTCGTCACAGAGGACGCTCGCGAAGCGCTTGGTGGCAAATTGAGCACTGTCGCCCTTTCCATTGAGAGTTTCGGCGTCAGCCACAAAGGCTGTGTGCGCGACCACAACGAAGACAACTATCTGGTCGAGCAACAAGCCGGCCTTTGGGTGGTGGCCGACGGAATGGGCGGCCATGAGGCCGGCGAGGTCGCTTCGGCCAGCATCGTCGACCACCTGGCGACGATCGGCATTGCGAGCTCGGCGCCGGACCTTCGCGCCCGTTTCGAGGACCGGCTGAGCCGCGCCAATGCCGAGATCCGCAACATATCGCGTTCGCGCGGCATCACCATCGGCTCCACCTTCGCCGCCCTGCTCGCCATGGAGGGGCGGTTCGCGGGCCTGTGGGCCGGCGACAGCCGCATCTATCTGGTACGCGGCGGCGCCATCTCGCAGATTTCCAGGGATCATACCGAAGTCCAGGAGCTGCTAGACCGGGGCATGATCAGCGCCGAGGAAGCGCTCACCTGGCCGCGCCGCAATGTGATCACCCACGCCGTCGGGGTCAGCGACGAACTCGAGATCGATTTTCAGCAAGGCGAGCTGATGCCGGGGGATATCTTCGTATTGAGCACCGACGGGCTCACCGCGCATGTCAGCGACGCGGAGATCGAAGCGGCGGTGAAGTCCGCGCCGCCGCAAGCCGCGTGCGAGAAGCTGCTGAAGACGGTGCTGGCGCGCGGCGGAACGGACAATGTCACCATCGTGCTGGTCAGGATCGGCGACGGACGCAACGGACCGCTCGATGCGGATCGGTCCAGGGGCTGAGACAGATGAGCGACGACGACAGGACGCGGATTTCGCCGAACCTCGCAAATACCGGCGTCGGCACGCAGCTCAGCGGCATCTACGAGCTCGACGAGCGCATCGCATCCGGCGGCATGGGCGAAGTCTATCGCGGCCACAATATCCAGACCGGCGACCATGTCGCGATCAAGATCGTGCTGCCCGAGTTCGCGCGCGACCAAACCATTCTGTCGCTGTTCCGCAAGGAAGCCTCGATCCTCAACCATTTGTCGCATGACGCGGTGGTGCGATACCACGTCTTCACCATCGATCCGGGGATCGGCCGCCCCTACCTGGCGATGGAGTTCGTCGACGGCCAGTCGCTGTTCGATGTCATGCGGCGCGGCCCGATGGCGCCACCGGACGTGCGTCGGCTTTGCCATCGCCTCGCCTCGGGCCTGAGCGCCGTCCATCAGGCCGGCGCGGTCCACCGCGACCTTTCGCCCGACAACATTATCCTGCCGGGCGGCCGGGTCGAGCGAGCCAAGATCATCGACTTCGGCATCGCGCGCTCGGCGAATGTCGGCGGCGAGACGCTGATCGGCGGCAAATTCGCCGGCAAATACAATTACGTCTCTCCCGAACAGCTCGGCCTTTATGGCGGGGAGGTCAGCGAGCAATCCGATATCTACAGTCTCGGCCTGGTGCTGGCGGCCGCGCTGCGCGGGAAGCCGCTCGACATGAGCGGCTCGCAATACGAGGTCATCGAGAAGCGCCGCACCGTGCCGGACTTGTCGGACATCGATCCCGATTTCCGCGAACTCATCGAAGCGATGTTGCAGCCGGATCCTCAAGACCGGCCCGCCAGCATGGCCGAGATCGCCAGGGCAACGCGTGACGACGATCTCGACGCGACCTTGCCGCCGCCCGGATCGTTTGCTCCGCGGGAACGATCCGGCTTGCCGCGCGCCGGCTGGACGGCCTTGCCAAACACCAGTCCCCCGGCTTCTGCTGTTCCCGACGAACCGCGTTTCGTTCCGCATGTGCGGCCTGCGCACCTGTCGCAACCGAGGCCGGCGCCGGCGGCGGCTCCGGCCAGTGCGTCAAGCCGACCTGCGGAGCGAAAGCCCTCGCGGATCCCGGCCATAACGGGCGGCGTCGCGGTTCTGGCAGTCCTGGCGGCGGCCGGCGTCTATTTCAGCGGCGCGTTGGTCACTCCGCCCGCCGTCGAAAAGCCTGGGCCCCTTACGCCGAAGCCGGCGGCAAAACCCGTCGCGGAAGCAC
>NZ_RZSN01000163.1:0-13337 GCF_003997315.1 Mesorhizobium sp. M1A.F.Ca.IN.020.04.1.1 | reverse complement strand
ATCCGCACCTCCGGCGCCACCGCCAATCTCGGCGTCGGCCTGCTCTTCAACGCCTTCGCCGCCGTCGTCATTGGCGGCGTCAGCCTGAAAGGCGGCGTCGGCACCCTGCCCGGCGTCTATGCCGGCGTGCTGCTCCTGTCGGCCATCAACACCGCCATCAACCTCATGGCCCTGCCGGCCAACTTCACCCAGGTCATCCATGGCTTGCTGGTGCTGGCGGCCGTGCTTCTCGACGCTTTCAAGCAAACCATTCGCCAAAGACTCGCATGACAGGACGGCCCGCATGACCGGACGCATCGAAGGCAAGGTGGCGGTGATCGTCGGGGCCGCGCGTGGCATCGGCAAGGGCATAGCCCAGCGCTTCACCGAGGAAGGCGCCAGCCTTGTGCTGGCCGACAGTGAAGCCGAAGCCGGCCAGGCGAGCGCAGACGAACTGGGTGCCGCCTTCATCCGCACCGACATTTCGAAGACGGCCGACGCCGAAGCGGTGGTGGCATTGGCGCTGCAGCGTCACGGCCGCCTCGACATCATCGTCCAGAACGCCGGCATCTATCCCTGGCAACTGATCGAGAACACCAGCCCGGAGGACTGGGACCGGGTCATGGCGGTCAATCTGCGCGGCAGTTTCAACGCCGCCCGGGCAGCGCTTCCACCGATGAAGGCTCAGGGCAGCGGTCGCATGCTCTTCACCTCTTCCATTACCGGCCCGCAGGTGAGCAGCCCCGGCCACGGCCATTATTCGGCAAGCAAGGCCGGCATCAACGGCTTCATCCGCGCGGCGGCGCTGGAGTTTTCCGGCTATGGCATCACCGTCAACGGCGTCGAGCCGGGCAACATCCTGACCGAGGGCATGAAGCTTCACCGCGATGCCGCCTTCATCAAGAGCATGGAGGACGCCGTGCCGCTCGGACGTCTCGGCACGCCGCGCGACGTCGCCAACGCCTTCCTGTTCCTGGCCTCCGATGACGCCAGCTACATCACCGGCACGACGATCGTCGTTGATGGCGGCCAGCTCCTGCCCGAAGGCCAGGATTTCCGCCTGACGCCGCCGTGAGTTCTTGATTGTGCCGGGAAACTGGTGGGCGATGACGGGCTCGAACCGCCGACATCTTCGGTGTAAACGAAGCGCTCTACCAACTGAGCTAATCGCCCGCTCCGGGCCGGACCTTTAAGCAGTTAGAGCTCTATTCGCAAGGCCCAATGAACAGCCGGCGCACCCGCTATCGGACGGGATTTCGCCAATGCCGGCGCACTTGTCAAAAAACCTTCTGCTGATTGCTGTTATGCTCACATGCCGCGCTTGACACCCGCAAACGAACCCCTTATCCAGCGCCCCAACGACGAACACGCCTGACACGTGCTCGTCAGTGCGCGGGTGTAGCTCAGTCGGTTAGAGTGCCGGCCTGTCACGCCGGAGGTCGCGGGTTCGAGCCCCGTCACTCGCGCCAGTCTTTTCAAGGGTTAGGCCCTGCTCTTCAAAAGCTTGAACTTTCATTTTCCGGAGAGTTTCAACTTTTTGTATTCGCTGCGGCCAACATTCGCGATCCACCGCGTCTGAATTGGCGACTACGGGAGCCGCTCGTCAGGCGCCTGTGCTCCACCTTCCCCAGAAGTGCCTCAAGAAAGGTTGGCTGCCGGTGGGCCATAGCTGACGCAGCCTTTTCAGGATTCTCCCCTTGCCTACTTTCCCGTTCTCCGAAGCAGATCCGATTCAATTTCCCGGCCCGCCCCCAAAAAGCGCTGACGTGGTCATTATCGGCGGCGGCGTTATCGGCGTTGCGACAGCGCTTTTTCTTGCGCGGCGCAACATCTCGGTGACGCTGTTGGAAAAGGGACGCATCGTCGCCGAACAGTCCTCCCGCAATTGGGGATGGATCCGCAAACAGGGACGCGATGCGGACGAACTGCCGATCGTGATCGAGGCGTCGCGTCATTGGCGGCAACTGGCCGAGGAATGCGGCGAAGACATCGGCTTGAAGCAGACCGGCGTGACTTACCTGGCAGGCTCCGACCGCGAAATGGCCCGCTTCGAAAAATTCCTGAAGATCGCTGCCGCCCATGAGATCGACACGCGCCTGCTGAACGCACGGGAAACCGCCGGTCTCATCAAAGGCATGTCGCGCAGTTTCAAGGGCGCGATGACAACGCCTTCCGACATGCGGGCGGAGCCTTGGCTGGCCGTGCCCGCACTCGCCCGGCTTGCCGCCCGCAAGGGCGTCAAGATTGTGGAGAATTGCGCGGCGCGAGCCCTGGAAATCTCGGCCGGGAGGATCAGGGGAGTGTGGACAGAGGCGGGTCACATCGAGACGTCGAGCGTTCTGCTCGCCGGCGGTGCGTGGTCTTCCCTGTTCCTGAGAAGACATGGCGTTTCCATTCCCCAGCTCAGTGTAAGGTCGACCGTCGCGGCAACCGAGGCGATGCATGAAGTCTATGCAGGAGCCGCGGCAGGAGAGCATATCGCTTTCAGACGCCGACAGGATGGCGGATACACGCTCACTGCCGGAGGCAGTCATTTGCTTCACCTTGGCCCAGACGCATTCCGGCATGCGAAGAAATACCTTCCCGCGCTTATGGCCAATCCTTTCGGCTCACGCTATTCGCCGGCTGCGCCGGCGGGCTACCCGGATGGCTGGTCGACGCCGCGTCACTGGGCGCCGGATTCGCAAAGTCCTTTCGAAACAATGCGGGTGCTAAATCCGGCTCCCGAACGCTCTGGTCTGCGTTCCATCGAGCGCAATTTCAGGCGCCTGTTCCCACAGCTCGACGCGGTGCGCCTAAAGGCATGCTGGGCTGGCATGATCGACGCGATGCCGGACGTCGTTCCCATTGTGGACAAAGTGCAGGCGATAGCTGGCCTCGTTGTCGCAACCGGCATGAGCGGCCACGGCTTCGGTATCGGACCCGGAATCGGCCGCGTCGTCGCCGACATGATCCAGGGAAACCAGATCGGGCACGATCTCACCCGCTTTCGCCTGTCGCGCTTTTCTGACGGAAGCGCCATTCGGCCGGGCCCGGCCCTCTAGAGCAAGTCACCGACCGGCCAGCCTGCTCTGAGCAGCAAAATTCTTCAGCTGCGCGTGGGCGCCCCTATTCACTCGCCCAATATCACACCGGAGGCGACAATCTGCGCGGTTCGGGCGGTGAGCTTCTCGCGCTTTACAAGCGTGGGCTTTTTATAGGGCTTTTTCATCTCACCGTTCCGGGAAACCAGGCTGCCTGTGCTGGTCAAGACGGTGAACGCGCTGGCACTGCTTGCGTTCCGCAGGCGCGTTTGGCGGGTTGAGCCAGCCTTGGCCGGCCCCGGTCATCAAGCCATGGCACGTAATCGCAACGGCTTTGCGTTCCGAAAACCCAGGTCTTGAAAGCCTTGTCGGCTCGAACTGCTGCCCGGTCGCGCAGTTCCAGGAGAAGGGCGGGACGGTTTGGTCGTCGCCAAGGGTTTACGGTCTGCACTCGCTCGGGAGGGTGAGCCCTCTAGTGTGGACGCGCTCGCTGCACCGGTGGCGCCGCATTTGCCGATATAAAGTCAGCTGCAGTGCCTTGCGATCCCCGCTTGTAGATGAGCCGCATGACCAGTCCGGCATATCCAATCTGGAGAATGATCATTGCAAGCATAGCGCAGCCGAGCGCCTTCCAGGCGGAGCCGGTTTGCAACCCGACCCAGATTGCGACGGTGAACGACGTCGCGAACATGCCCACCAGAAATTGCGGAAAATACATCGCCAGTACCCTCGACCCTCAAAGCGCCGCCGCTCCATCGCGGAGCGGCGGGCCCCCCCAAATAGCCCCCCGGCTACCGAGGCACGGTCCACCCCGGCATTGCTGACAGTGCAATTGCGATGCCAGACACGGTGGCCCATTACGGGACACCTATGCCGTTGATGCAAGGCGTTGGCGCCGATTAATATTAACCGTGGCTAATATGCAACCCTGGGGCCGTGAGAACCAACTTCTGTGAGTTGTGGTCAAGCCGATGACCGGGTAGCGCCGCTGAAACGCCACGCGAGATTTGGCGGCTTCAACCCCGCGCCAGCAGCGCCTCGACCTCCTGGAGCGTCGGCATGGAAGGCGCGGTGCCCGGCCGGGTCACCGAAATGCCTGCGACGGTACAGGCGAAGCGCACCGCCTCCAGCGGCTCGACGCCCTTGGCAAGCGCCGCCGCCAGTCCACCATTGAAGGCGTCGCCCGCCCCCGTGGTTTCGATTACAGGGCCGGCAGTGACGGCGCCGACGTGATCGGATCGCTCCCTGGTGTGCAGCAGCGCGCCCTTCTCGCCAAGCGTCACGATGACGGCGCCGACGCCCTTTGCCAGCAGGCTGTCGGCGGCGCGGCGGGCATCATCGACCGAAGAGACGGCGATGCCGGTCAGCCCCTCGGCCTCGGACTCGTTGGGCGTGACGTAGTCGCAAAGCGCGTAGATGCTGTCCGGTAGGGTGGCGGCCGGCGCCGGGTTAAGAATGGTAGTCACCCCTGCCCCGCGCGCGATTTGCAAGGCTTTCAGCGCCGCGTCGATCGGCTGCTCGAGCTGGGTGACAAAGACGCCCGCCGAGCGGATCAGGTCAGCATGCGCCTCGATGTCAGCGGACGAGATCAGCATCGCAGCACCCGGGCTGACGATGATGGCGTTGTTGCCGCTGCCCTCCTCGACAAAGATATAAGCCGCCCCGGTGTAGCTGTCCGGCGTGTCGATGACCGCGCTCTTGACCCCCGCATCCTTCCACGTCTGCTTGGCCATGTCGGCGAAGGCATCGATGCCGAGCCGGGTCAGGAAGGTGATGTCGGCGCCGAGTTTGCCGGCTGCGACCGCCTGGTTCGAGCCCTTGCCGCCGGGTCCGAGCTTGAACGAATTGCCGAGGATCGTCTCGCCCATGCGCGGCTGGCGGTCGGCGCGATAGGCGGTGTCGGCGACGAAGACACCCAGGATGACGACTGGCTTGCTGGCGGACATCTCCTTACTCCGCATCCGGCGGAATGACGCCCTTGCGGAAGGCAAAGCAGCCATAGAAGCGGCGCTCACCGGTCTGGATGACGCAATACGCCTTCTTCGCCCGCTCGTAGAAGGCGTAGCGCTCGATCGAGATCATCGGCCAGGGTTTGCCCTCGGCCGCGTCGATTTCCTGCTGCACCTCCTTCTGCACCGGCGGGATCTCGTTCGGCTTGCCGACGATCTCCATGCGCGCGGCCGCGTCGTTGACGAAGCTGTCCAGCGGATAGAGCGACAGCACCGCCTTCACCACTTCGGCCGCCGGCGCATCGATGCGCAGCAGCTTGCCGAGCACCGTCTGCTTGGCGACGGAGTCGGATGGGAAATTGGTGTCGGCGATGATCAGGTCGTCGCCGTGCCCCATCGCCCGCAGTGCCTGGAGCACGTCGGCGTTGAGCAGCGGATTGATCCCTTTGAGCATGTTTTCCTCGATGTGTGTTTGCGGTCAGAGACGCTTGCCGGTCCCTGCGTCGAAGAGATGGACATGGTCGAGCCGCGGCCTGAGCTTCAGCGTATCGCCAGGCTTGAAGTCGTGACGCTCGCGGAACAGCGCCACCATCTCGCCCTCGCCGAAGCGCACGAACACCAGCGTTTCCGAGCCGGTCGGCTCGACCACCGAAATCGTGGACGCCACACCGTCGGGATGGATCTCCAGATGCTCGGGACGGACGCCATAGACGACGGCCTGGCCGTCCGCCGCGGCGATGCTGGCAGGCATCGGAAAGGCCGAGCCTGCTATGTCGACCTCGGACCTTTCACCCTTCTTCACCGTGCCCTTGAGCAGGTTCATCGCCGGCGAGCCGATGAAGCCCGCGACGAACAGGTTGGCCGGCCGGTCGAACAGTTGCAGCGGCGCGCCGATCTGCTCGATGCGGCCGTCGCGCATCACCACGATCTTGTCGGCCATGGTCATGGCCTCGATCTGGTCGTGTGTGACGTAGATGGTGGTGGTCTTCAGCCGCTGATGCAGTTCCTTGATCTCGGTGCGCATCTGCACGCGCAGCTTGGCATCGAGGTTTGAGAGCGGCTCGTCGAACAGAAACACCTGCGGGTTGCGCACGATCGCGCGGCCCATGGCGACGCGCTGGCGCTGGCCGCCGGAAAGCTGGCGCGGATAGCGCTTGAGATAGGGATTGAGGTCGAGGATGTCGGCCGCACGCTTCACCCGCTCGGCGACGATGGCCGGATCGGTGCCGCGCAGCTTCAGCGCGAAAGCCATGTTCTGCTCCACCGTCTTGTGCGGATAGAGCGCGTAGTTCTGGAACACCATGGCGATGTCGCGCTTGGCCGGCGGCAGGTTGTTGACGATGCGGTCGCCGATCGAAATCGTTCCGCCGGAAACCGTTTCCAGCCCCGCCACCATCCGCAGCAGCGTGGACTTGCCGCAGCCCGAAGGGCCGACCAGGACGACGAATTGACCGTCGGCGATATCGACGCTGACCTCATGTAGAACCTTGACGGTTCCGAAAGCCTTGGCCACATTGGCGATCGCGACTTGAGCCATTGTCTCCCCTATCTTTTTCGGTGAAGCTAGCCATTGCCAACGGCAAGGGCAAGTCGGTATCTTATAGATAAAAAGCCAATCTTGTTGACAAGGTAATCGATTACGCGAATAGTGACGAGTGCCAATCCGAATGCCGGTCCTTGTCCCGAAAATCGGATCTCCAGGCGACGCAGGGTGGGGTCCCACGCTGCCCTATGGTATAGGAGAACCGCAGACGTTTCGACGTCGAGAGATTGGCAGAATCAATTCACGACTGAAGTTCTGGGAGGAACCTTGAGATGAGAGTCGATCTTTACGAAAAACTGGTGCGTGCCGGGGCGACCCGCCGCGATTTGCTGAAGGGCGCGGCCAGCATGGCGGCGCTCGCAGCGGCGTCCGGCACGGGGCTTGGCGCGCTGACCAGGCCGGCGGCTGCCGCCGACGACCTGCGCGCGAAAATCCTGCAGATACCCGGCGTCGGCAAAGGCCAGCCGACGGACGCCGACTTCCAGAAAGTCGGTGAGCTCTGCCTGGAAGCGACCAAGGCCAACGTCAAGCAAGGCGAGTTCGCCGGTGTCGAGCTCACCTTCATGGGCCTCAACAACCAGAACCTGCACAACGTGCTGTTCCGCGGCTTCCTGAAGCCGTGGGAGGCCTATACCGGCGCCAAGATCAGCTGGATCGACCTCGCCCAGGCCGACTACAACGCCCGTCTGCAACAGTCGATCGCGACCAAAACCGTCGACTTCGACATCATCGAGATGGGTGCGCCCTTCGAGGGCGACGTCTGCGGCAAGGGCCTCACCTCGGAGATGCCCGACTGGGTCAAGAAGCAGATCGACATGGACGATCTCGTCAACTACCTCAAGCCGCCGGTTGGCACCTGGGACGGCAAGCAGTATCGCGTGACCATCGACGGCGATACGCACAACTTCAACTACCGCACCGACGTATTCTCCGATCCCGACCTCGCCAAGGCCTGGAAGGAGAGCGGCGCGACGACCGAATGGGGCGTGCCCAAGACTTGGCAGGAAGTGCAGGCCGTCACCAAGTTCCTCAAGGGCAAGCAGTTCAAGGGCCAGGACGTCTATGGCTATCTCGACGCGCCCAAACCCTGGGGCGGCTTCGGTTTCTACTTCCTCGGCAGCCGCGCCTCTGCCTATGCCAAGCACCCCGACGACAAGGCCTGGCTGTTCGATCCGGATACGATGAAGCCGCGCATCAACAACCCGGCTTGGGTGCGGGCCATCCAGGACGTCATCGACGCCCTGCCCTCGGAGCCGCCGGATCAGATCAACGCCGATCCGAACACCACCGGCTTCCAGCAGTTCCTGGCCGGCACTGGCTCGATGATCCCGTGGTGGGGCGATATCGGCTCCAACGTCAAGACCAACGACTCCTCGGTCATCGGCGACGTCACCGGCTTCTCGATCCTGCCGGGCTCGGACGACGTCTACAATTCGAAGACCGGCAAGTGGGACAAGCTGGCCAGCGGCCCGAACTATGCGCCGAACTGCGCCTATCTCGGCTGGGGCGTCTATGTCATGGCCCGCGTCGACAGCGACGAGAAGAAGAAGAAGGCGGCGTGGTCGGCGGCGGCCCATCTCGGCGGCAAGGATCTGTCGCTGTGGTGCGCGGCCTATCCTTCCGGCTTCCAGCCCTACCGCAACTCCCATTTCAACATTCCGGAATGGGTGGCGGCCGGCTATGACGAGGCCTTCATCACCTCCTATCTGAAGTCGGAGGGCGACTCCTACAACCATCCGAACGCCGCGATCGAGCCGCGCATCCCCGGCATCTTCCAGTACTACAGCGCCGCCGAGGACATCCTGGCCAACACCTTCGCCGGCAAGATGAAGGCGCAGGAAGGTGCGGATGCCATCGCCGCCGCCTGGGAGAAGCTGACCGACCAGATCGGCCGCGAGAACCAAATCAAGCTCTACAAAGCCTCGCTCGGCATGTAGGCTGTCCCGTGAGAAGTCGCGGCCCGGCGACCTCGTCGCCGGGCCGCATGTTGACCGGCAATGGCCGGTCATTTGGACTTCCAGCAATTCCAGGAAAAGCGTGAAGCGGTTTTCCTCCGGAATTGCATCAAAGCAAGGTAGAGGCGAGAGGCGTGGCTGAGCAGACTTCAACCGCCAATGCATGGCCGGCTAACTCCGCAGCGGCCGATCTGATCCCTCCCGGCCGCAAGCGCCTCGGCTGGGCCCTGATGATCGCCGCGACGCTCGTGCTGCTGGCGACGATCGTCATGCAGATCCTTTACAAGACTGAGGTCGACACGATCGGCTTCTATACCTGGCGTCCGGTGGTCTACGCCTATGTGCTGTGGGGCGTGGCGCTCGGCGCCTGGCAAGTGCTGACGCGCGGCGAGGACGGCCAGCGCGCGCTGTTCCTGCTGCCGGCGCTGCTCTTCACCGTCGCCATGGTGATCTTCCCGACGCTGTTCGGCTTCTATATCGCGCTGACCGACTGGAACCTCAGCTCCTTCGCTGGCCGCAGGTTCAACGGTCTCGACAATTTCTGGCAGATGCTGGCCGACCCCTACTACCGCAACGCGCTCTTCAACATGGTCCTCTATGTGCTGGCGGTGCTGGTCGAATATGTCATCGCCTTCGGACTGGCGCTGCTGCTCAACGCGCAGATCCGCGCCAGAAAATTCTTCCGTGTGGTCTTCCTGCTGCCGCTCATGCTGTCGCCGGTGGCGGTCTCCTGGATGGTTGGCAAGTCGCTGATGGAATACCGGTTCGGACCGGCATCGACGCTGGCGCGCCATCTCGGCTGGGACAATCCCGCCTTCTTCTCCGACCCGATCATCGCGCGCATCTCGATCATGGTGCTCGACGCCTGGACCTTCATTCCGTTCATGATGATCATGCTGCTCGCCGGCCTGCAGGCCATGTCGCGTGAGGTGATCGAGGCGGCGCGCGTCGACGGCGCGACGACATGGCAGACCTTCTGGCAGGTTACCTTCCCGCTGATGCTGCCCGTGTCCGTGACGGCGGTGATCCTGCGCATCATCTTCAAGCTGAAGCTCGCCGACATCATCATTACGGTGACGTCCGGCGGGCCCGGCGGCGCGACCGATTCCGTTTCGAGCTTCATCTACCGCGAATATCGCGACCGTTCGAATGTCGGCTACGGCACCATGCTCGCCATGGTCTATCTGATCATCATCGTCGTGTTTGTCACTTGGCTGCTGAAGCTCGCCAGTCGCTTCGTGCGCAACGTCAACTGAGCGTCCATATGAGCGTCCAGACCACCGAATATACCGTTTCCGAAATCCGCTCCCCGGCGGCCTTCCTCGCCAGCCGCGTCTTCATCTATGGCGCCCTGGTGTTCTGGTCCTTCGTCTGCCTGTTCCCGATCTATTGGACGATCACCACTTCGTTCAAGTCGGCGGTCGATGTCACGCAGGGGCACCTCATCCCCTTCGTCGACTTCCAGCCAGACTGGAAGGGCTGGCGCTCACTCGGCCTGTCGCCGGATTCGATCGTCCAGACCTCGACGGTGCGCGACGAGTTCCTGAAACGCTTCATGAACTCGGTCATTACCTCTGTCGGCGCGTCGAGCCTCGCCATCATTATCGGCAGCCTGGCCGCCTATGGCCTGACGCGTTACCGCTACAAGTTCGCCTGGTTCAAGAACGAGGACATCTCCTTCTTCTTCCTCTCGCAGCTGATCCTGCCGCCCGTGGTGCTGGCGCTGCCCTTCCTGGTGCTTTACCGCGAAGTGGCCCTGCTCGACACCCGCATCGGCCTTGTGCTCCTCTACACGCTGATGGTGCTGCCGATCGTCATCTGGATCATGCGCGACCAGTTCAACTCCATTCCCGTCGAGCTCGAGGAGGCGGCACTCGTCGACGGCCTGTCGATCTGGGGCGCCTTCTTCCGCATTGTCATGCCGATCGCGCTCCCCGGCATGGTCGCCGCCTTCATCCTGGCGATGGTGCTCTGCTGGAACGAATATTTCTTCGCCGCCCTTCTGACGTCGACGGATGCCAAGACCATCCCCGTGATGGTGGCGAGCCAGACCGGCTCGCAAGGTATCAACTGGTGGTCGATGGCAGCCCTGGCGACGGCAGCCATCACGCCGCTGGCGATCATCGGCATCGCGCTCGAACGCTATCTGATCATGGGCATGACGGCCGGTTCGGTGAAGTAGGCGCCGTGCCCTTCCCCCTTCTTGTGGGGAGAAGTTGAGCTAGACCCGCAATATCGCCCGCAAATGCTCGAGGATCATCGCCACACCCTTCCGGCCCAGCTCGGCCGACGCATCCGATGCGCCTTTTGTGTACCAGCCGGTATTATCCGCGAAATGACCGGCATCCACCGCTTCGGGACATAGCGCCTGCATCAGCGATGTCTCGCCGATGCCGGCATGGTCGAACGGATATTTGCCGGTCATTGTGGCCGGCATCAGCGGGTGCACCTGCACCCAGTTGAAGACGTTCTCGCCCTGGGCATGGCCGGCATAGTAATCGACCATCGTGTCCGAGCCCCACCAGCCCTCGCCGCGTTCCTTCTCCAGGAAGCGGAAAATCGCCTGCCGGCCGGCGGTCTTGAAGGCGAGATCGGTCGGCATGCCGGCAACGAAATTCTCGGTCTGGTGATGGATGATGGCGTGGATGTTGCGGAAGCCGATGCGCAGCAGGCCGTAGAACAATTCCTCCGCAAAGGGCGCCAGCACCGGACCGCCGACCTGCACCGAGCCGCTGCCTTCCGGCGGCGCCACGGCATAACTCGCCGCGCCATAATAGAAGGGCGGCAGGATGACGATGTCCCGCTCCTTCTCGATAAGCTCGAGCGTCTTGATGACGGCCAGCGTGTCCATGCCGACCGCCATGTGCTCGCCATGGTATTCGAGCACGCCGAGCGGCAGCGCGACCGGCCAGTTCTCCTCGATCGCCTTGCGGATCTGGTGCGGCAGCATCAGTTCGTAGCGCATGCCCCTACTCCATGTTGGTGTGCCGGGCGCGCATCGTCTCCGGCGTTGCGCCGGTGAGCGCCTCGAGTTTCAGCACCATCACCTCGAACAACAGGAAAAGCGCTGCCTCGAACAGCGAGCCCATCGGCAGCACCGAGCTTCTGGCGGCGCCTTGGTCGCTCGCCATGGTCTGGGCCGGAACGAGCAGCGTGAAGTCCGAAAGCTTTGCCGCGCTGCCCGCCGGTTCGGCCGTGAGCAACACCACCTTGGTGCCGGCCGCCCTGGCCACGCGCATCAAGGTGAGAACGGTGGCGGTCTCGCCCGGTCCGGAACTCGCCAGGAATACATCGCCCTGGCCGAGTGGCGGCGTGGTCATATCGCCGACCACCGAAACCGGCAGGCCGAGATGGAAGAGCCGCATTGCGAAACCCTTGACCTGCAGCGCTTCGCGGCCGCAGCCATAGACGACGATCTTGCCAGCGCCGGCGAGCATTGCGCAGGCGGCGTCAACCCGACCGTCATCGATGCGCCCCAACACGGCGCCGAGCTCGCCCAGCGCTGTCGCAAACAACTCCGATCCGGCTTGCGTCATGGCTGCCTAATCCTGTCTGCCGATGTCTTGATAGGCATGCGGCTTTGCGGTCGCGTTCGGCGCGAAACGCTTGTTTTCGTTCATGCTATCACCGCGAAAATTCGTGTCCAACGAGCCTCGGCGCTTTTGCTGTGCCACCGGCGTGATAGTGTCATGTCAGACAAATCAATCCAGGACATCGTGCGGATATGAAGACACGGCATTTCGACCGCATCGGCAATGGCGGCATCACCTTCACCGAGCTTGGTTTCGGCACCGCGCCGCTCGGCAATCTCTACCGCGCCGTCTCGGACGAGGATGCCAATGCCGCGCTGGAGGCGGCATGGAAAACCGGCTGCCGCTATTTCGACACCGCTCCGCTCTATGGCCTTGGCCTTTCCGAAACCCGGCTCAACCCCTTTCTGCGCGGCAAGAAACGCGACGACTATGTGCTGTCGAGCAAGGTCGGCCGCCTCATGCGCGTCTCTGCGCCCGACCAGCGAACCGGCATCGGCAAGTTCTTCGAGACGCCCTCGCGCCGGGAAGTTTACGATTACAGTTACGACGGCGTGATGCGTTCCTTCGAGGCCTCGCTGGAGCGTCTCGGCGTCGACCGCATCGACATCCTTTATGTGCACGATGTCGACATCTTCACCCATGGCAGCAAGGAGGCTTCCGACCGGCGCATCGAGGAGTTCATGTCTTCGGGCTATTACGCGCTGCTCGCGCTGCGTGACCAGGGCGTGATCAAGGCCTTCGGAGGCGGTATCAACGAGTGGCAGGTTTGCCAGACGCTCGCCGAGCGCGGCGATTTCGACCTCTTTCTGCTCGCCGGCCGCTACACGCTGCTCGAGCAGGATGCGCTTGCGAGCTTCCTGCCGCTCTGCGAGAAGCGCGGCATCGGCATCGTTCTTGGCGGGCCCTACAATTCCGGCATCCTGGCGACAGGGCCGAAGCCCGGCGCCTTCTACAACTACACAGAGGCGCCAAAAGACGTGCTCGATCGCGTGGCACGCATCGAGGCGGTCTGCAAGCGCCATGGCGTGCGTCTGATCGAGGCGGCGTTGCAGTTCCCGCTGCGGCACCCTTCCGTCATGTCGGTAATACCCGGCGGCCAACGGCCGGCCGAAGTCGAAAGCAACCGTGCGCTGCTCGACGTCAAGATCCCGGCAGCCTTGTGGGCGGATCTCAAGCAAGAAGGCCTGATGCGCGCCGACGCGCCTACCGGCTGATGCCGCACATGTGCCCCTGCCGCGGGTCACAAAAAGGAAGAGCCGGGCAAGCCCGGCTCATCTGATCTTAAAAAGAAAAGGTCTTAGTTGACCGCGTCCTTGAGGCCCTTGCCGGCCGAGAACTTCGGCACGGTGCGCGCC
>NZ_RZSN01000162.1:0-13419 GCF_003997315.1 Mesorhizobium sp. M1A.F.Ca.IN.020.04.1.1 | reverse complement strand
CGTCGAGGCCGAGCCCGTCGACTTCCAGCCTGGTCAGCGCCTCGGCGGCAATGCGTTTATCGACATGGCCGTTTCCGGCGACGGAGGCGAAGTCTCGCACCCGGCGCAACAGACGTCCGGCAATGCGCGGCGTGCCGCGAGCGCGGCGCGCGATCTCCAGCGCGCCGTCGTCACCGAGCGGCATCGAGAGGATGCGGGCGCCGCGGCGCACGATCTGCTCCAGCTCCTCGACCGTGTAGAAATTGAGCCTGACCGGGATGCCGAAACGGTCGCGCAGAGGATTCGTCAAAAGTCCGAGCCGGGTTGTCGCCGCAACCAGCGTGAAGCGGGCAAGATCGATCTTGACCGAGCGCGCCGCCGGCCCCTCGCCGATGATGAGGTCAAGCTGGAAATCCTCCATCGCCGGGTAGAGGATTTCTTCCACCGCCGGATTGAGCCGGTGGATCTCGTCGATGAAGAGCACGTCGCGCTCCTCGAGATTGGTGAGCAGCGCCGCAAGGTCGCCGGCCTTGGCGATGACCGGCCCCGACGTCGAGCGGAAATTGACGCCGAGCTCACGCGCCATGATCTGCGCCAGCGTCGTCTTGCCGAGCCCCGGCGGGCCGACGAACAGCACATGGTCGAGCGCCTCGCCGCGGCTCTTGGCGGCATCGACGAAGACCTTGAGATTGGCACGCGCCGCAGCCTGGCCGACGAACTCGTCAAGCGACTGCGGCCGCAAGCTCTGGTCGGCATCCTCGCCGCGCTTGTCGGGGGCAATGAGACGGGGCGAAAGGCTCATGCGGTCTTCCTTGCATACGGCAAGGACCGGGACAAGCGCCGCCTCACCGCGCCAGTTCCTTCAGGCCGAAGCGGATCAGCTTCGAGGCGTCCGCCCCTTCGCCGGCCGACTTTAGGGCCGTGGCCACCGCATTGGTGGCGATGTCGCGCGAATAGCCGAGATTGACCAGCGCCGAGACCGCGTCGGTGATGGGTGCTGCCGCCACGCCTTCGCCAAGCTCCTGCTTGAGGCCGATCGTGCCGGTGGCGGCGCCCGCATAGGCCGGCGCCTTGGTGCGCAATTCGGTGACGATGCGCTCGGCCACCTTCTTGCCGACGCCCGGTGCGCGCGACACCATGGCGATGTCGCGCAACGCGATCGCATTGGCGAGGTCGGGCGGCGCCAGCGTCGACAGCACGGCCAGCGCCACCTTGGCGCCGACGCCCTGCACATTGTTCATCAAAAGGCGGAACCACTCGCGCTCGAGCGGGGTCTGAAAGCCGTATAGCCGGATCATGTCCTCGCGCACATAGGTCTCGATGAACAGCACCACCGCCTCGCCGGGGGACGGCAGCGCGGCAAGCGTGCGAGCCGAGCAATGGACGACATAGCCGACGCCGTGCACGTCCACGACGCAGGAATCCTCGTCGATCTCATCCAGCGTGCCCTTCAGCTTGCCGATCATGTCCTGGCCTTCATGGATGCGTTTCCGGAGAGACGATTTCGAGGTCGGGAAAATAGCTGCGATAGCGAGGAGCGTCGCGCGTCAATAGGCGGTGACCAGCAACGGCCGCATGAGCACCAATGAAAAAATCCGGCAAGGTCCGCTCTCGAACACCGCCGGCCCGCCGATAACGGGAATGTGCCACCCCAGCCAAGAATGCGGCTTCCCAGGGCAAAAACTCGCGATCCATTTCAAGCCTCTCGGCTGCTTTCCTCAGCATTGCTTCGGAAGCAACAAGGGGAGCAAGCTCGGACCAGACGATGCTGTTGATGACCAACGCGCCATCGCGTCGGCAGGAGATAATCGCGGACGAAGACCATTCCGTCAGCGGCCCAGCCGGACCCCAGACGTCAATGAGCACGTTTGTGTCAATCAACGTCGAGATTTTCACGTGGTCCCCTCAACCACTCCATGTACTCGTCCGTCGTCATGCCGCCCAAATCCAGCGTCCCCTCCATCTTGCCGAGGACCTCTTTGAATTTGCGGGCAGCTTCCTCCTCCGAAATGTTTTCGTTGACGGCGACAAGCCGGGCGCCCTCGTCCGTAGCCACGAACTGGACCTCCGAACCCGGGCCTATGCCCAAGTGGTCCCTTATTTGTTTGGGGATCGTGACTTGCCCTTTGGTGGTCACACGCATGGTAATACTCCGAAGGTATTACTTACTGCGCAAATGAGAACAAGTCAAGAACACTACCCGGCCAGCGCCGCCATTCGGTAGGCGACGCTTTGACGGTGATGCGCATGACATATGGCGATGGCCAGGGCATCGGCGGCATCGTCGGTCTCGAACACCGCTTTCGGCATCAGCACTTTCACCATCATATGGATCTGCTTCTTCTCGCCGTGACCGACGCCGATCACCGCCTTCTTGACCGCGTTGGGCGCGTATTCCGCGACCGCCAGCCCGGCGCGCGCCGGCACCAGCATGGCGATGCCGCGCGCCTGGCCGAGCTTCAGCGTCGCTGTGGCATCCTTGTTGACGAAGGTCTGCTCGATCGCCGCCTCGTGCGGCATGGCCTGGTGCAGCACCTCGGCGAGCCCATCATGCAATTGGCAGAGCCTTGTTGCGAGCGGCGCCTTGTCGTCGGAACGCACGGTGCCGGAGGCGACGAAGCGCAGCGAATTGCCGAGGCTCTCGACGATGCCCCAGCCGGTGCGCCTCAGGCCCGGATCGATGCCGATGATGCGAATCGCTTCCCCCATGCGCCAAGTCTAACCGCGGCGCATGGCGATGCCAGTGAATTGTGAACAAACCAGAAACAGCCTGTGCAAGGCGGGGTGCTTCAGAATTCGGTCCGATGAGTCATATGGCGGCGTTTTCAAGAACCGGTGCGGAGCGTGCTTTGGTACGCGAGGACCGGACGCGCAAAAAACGGCGCCAGATGGCCATCAGAGCGTGCGGAGCAGCCTGTTAGCCGCGGGCGAAGGCCGTGTTCAGCAAGCTGATCTGATCGGAGACCGGGTTGGCGCGGCGGGTGGCGGCCGGCGTGTCGTTCATGGCGCCGCCGTAGATCTCCTCGTCCATGCGCTTCACCAGCGCCTGCAGGCGCAGCGACCGGCTCACCAGGTCCAGGAAGTCCTTTGGCAATTCGCTCCAGCCCAGCGCCTCGTCATGCGCGGAGGCGGTATCGAGCCGCACCTTGGATTTTTCCGAGGCGACCTGGTCGCGGGTCATCTCGCCGGAATTGGCCGCGCGCTGCAAAAGCAGCCAGGAGGCGACCTGCATCAGCCTCGTGGTAAGACGCATCGATTCGGCCGCATAGAGCGTCGCCGCCGTGCGCGACAGCTTCTTGGCTTCGAGCCTGCCCTTGCCGTCAAGATATTCGGCCGCCTGTTCGACCAGGCCCATGCCCTCCTGGTAAAGCGGCTTGAAGGATTGGGAGAAAACCCGGCGTTCCGCGAGCTTTATGGTTTTCGCGCTGCCCTTCGAAGGCTCGTTCATCGATACGCCCCTGCACTGCCGCAAGCCGATTCGGCATCCTTGCCGATACGGCCTGCACCCTTAAACGACTGAGGCTTGAAAATGCGCTTCGATGCCCATGAAGGCAAGCGCATGTTTAACAAACGGTTAACGCCGAGGCGCGCTGCCCGCCGGCGGCCAACGGGCAAAAAAAGAGCCGCGGATAAGGCGGCTCTCAGGAGTTTAACAGGGAGGCGTCAAACAAAGTGGCTCCAACCACTCGGTAAGAATCCAGACAAACTGGATGGTCCTAGTAAACGCCTGTAAAGCTTAATGAAGCCTTAACGCCGCGCGGAATTTTCAAGCGAACGGACTTTTCCTGTGCCGGAACGGGACGGCCCGACTCCTCCCGCGCCATCAAGCCCTGGATGCATATGGTGGCGCCGAAACATCGGCCCCGCCGCCGCGACATCGTTTCGAAACACGCTCCGCGCTAAACGCCCGCTCCTCTGGGCTGGCGCAGTCGACGCCGTCACCGATCAAGAAATGCAGGAGCACACCATGGACTGGTATTCGATCGTCAAATTCCTTCACGTCGTCTCGGCCATCCTGTGGGTCGGCGGCGGCTTCGTCCTGTTCCTGCTCGGCGTGCTCGCCGAGCGCGCCGGCAACATCCAGGACAAGCTGCAAGCGATGCGGGCGAGCGGCGAGCTCGGCGGCCGCTTCTTCGCGCCGATGTCGATGCTCACCCTGATTTTCGGCCTGATCATGTGCGGCTTCTGGGTTGGCTTTTCCGACCTGTGGATCATCATCGGCCTTGTCGGCTACGCCACGACCTTCTCGATCGGCATGCTCGTTTTCAAGCCGACCGGCGAGCGGATGGGGGCCATGGTCGCCAAGGAAGGCGTGACGCCGGCGGTTCTCGCCATCGCCCAGCGCATGATGCGCTGGGCGCGTTTCGACTACGCGGTGATGCTGGTGATCATCGCCGACATGGTGCTGAAGCCTACGCTTCACGACATCGGCATCCTCGCCGGCATGGTGCTGGTGATCGCATCCGGCGCAGCGCTTGCGCTTGGCGGCGGCCGCCAGCTGGTGCCGAGCGCCGCTTGATCCTTCTGTAGCGGGCGGCGCCGGTGCGCCGCCCTGCCCATCACATCAGGCCCGCAATACCGTCCCAGAGCAGCTTGAGCGCCACCACCGCCACCGTCGCGTATGTGAACGGATAAAACACCTCCGGCCGCATGCGGCGCACCAGCCAGGCGCCGGCGATGGTGGAAAGCGGCGCCAGCGGCATCAGCGCAAACGATGCGGTGAGATTGGCGCTGTCGAACTGGCCAAGCGCGAAATAGGGAATGAGCTTCAGCGCGTTGGTAGCGGCGAAGAAGATCGCCGCCGTCCCTGACAGCACCTTCGGGTCGAGCCGGATCGGCAGCGCGTAGACCTGGAAGGGCGGGCCGCCGACATGGGCGACGAAGCTGGTGAAGCCCGCAACGATGCCCCAGAACGCCGCCGCGATGCGGTTCGGCTCCACCTCGTGGTCGGCGCCGTGGCGAAACTGCAGATAGATCCAGCGCAGGACGAAGACCAGCGCGACCGCGCCGACGATCAGCCGCACCATTTCCTCCGTCACCAGGGCCGCCGTCAGCCAGCCGAGGCCGATGCCGATGACGGCGCCGGGCATCATGTCGACCAGCATCTTGCGATCATAGACGCCCCACCATGTCCACACCGAAACGATGTCCATCAGGCAAAGGATCGGCAGCAGGATGGCCGCCGCCTGCACCGGCGGGATGGCCAGCGCCATCAGCGGCACGCCGACGAAGCCCACGGCGCCGCCGAAGCCCCCCTTCGACAGGCCGACGAGGATGACCGCCGGAATGGCGGCGGCATAGAACCAGGGATCGCTGAGCAGGCCTGACATGGGAGAGACGGCGACAAGAAACGGCTGGAGGATGGCGGGAGACTTGCAATAGACCACAAAGCGAAAGACCGCGATAGCCGAAGCGCGCCCGTCAGCCGGTCGGCCCGCGATCAACTGTCCGTAATCCGGCCTGCCGAGTTTGCGGCTGGCGGCGGGCCATGCATAAGGTCACCCGCCCAGCATGAGGTTTGACGATGAGCGAAGTCCTGATCCGCCGCGCGGACAAAGCCGATCTTGCGGCGATCGTCGCGATGCTTGCCGATGACGCGCTTGGCCGCGCCCGCGAGAATGCAAGCGTGCCTTTGGCGCAAGCCTATCAGGACGCCTTCGCGACCATAGACGGCAACCCGAACCATTTCCTGGCGGTGATGACGGACGGCGCCGAAGTCATCGGCACCTTGCAGATCAGTTTTATCCCAGGCCTGTCGTTGCAGGGCGCTTGGCGCGGCCAGATCGAGGCGGTGCGCGTCGCGGCGAGCCGGCGCGGAGAGGGGCTCGGGCATAGCCTGCTGGAATGGGCGATCGAAAGATGCCGCGAGCGCGGCTGCAGGGTGGTGCAACTGACGACCAACAAGAGCCGGCTCGACGCGCACCGCTTCTACGAACGGGTCGGCTTCAAGGCGAGCCACATCGGCTACAAGCTGGATCTTTGACGCACCCGCGCCGGCGATGCCGCCGACCTCTCATCGTCGCGCCTGAACCAGAAGAAACATCGGCCGCTCGACCTCTTTGGCCAGTTCAGGCCTGGCGGCGATCTGCCCTTCAGTTGGACAGAATTCCTCCACGCGGCCGATGGTGAACCCGGCCTGGATCAGGTTGTTGAGCGTGGTGCCGAGTGTGCGGTGGTTCTTCACCACGCCCTCGGAGAACCAGTCGGTCGTGCGCGGCCCTTCCACCAGATACTGATCGACGGGCCAGACGTTCCTTCCTGCGGCGTCCACGGACCAGCCCGGATTGCTTGGAGCCATGAAGATCGGATGCTCCGTCGAGAAGACGAAGAACCCGCCAGGGACCAGGGCCTGGTAAACCGTCGCGAACAGCCGCGCGGCATCGCTGACATAATGCAGGGCAAGCGAGCTATAGGCGAGGTCGAAGCGCGCCTTCGGCAAACTGAGCTCGTCGAGGTCGACGCGCTCATAGGCTATGGCTTCGTCGGAGCCGGCGGCGCGTGCTCGGGCGAGCATCCTTTCCGACAGGTCGAGGCCCAGAACCTGCTTGGCTCCGTGCGCCCCTGCCCAGCGGCAGAACCAGCCGAAGCCGCAACCGAGATCGACGATGCTTAGACCACCCACCTTCGGCAGCATGGCGCGCAGAACCGGCCACTCGGGCGCGCCGTCCAACCCTTCCACCGAACGATGCAGACGGCTGTAGCCTTCGAAGAAATCGGCCTTGTCGTAGATATTTTGCGCCATGCTCTTCCCGTGCTTTCAATTGCTAACGGTCGTTTCGTTAGCGTCCATCAGCAGCTTCAACAGGCCGTCTGTCAGTCCTTGAAGATTGGCGCAAGCCGCTGCTGCCGCGACGCTTTTCAGCGGCGATCTTCGCCCGCCTCCTGTTCAAGCCGGACGCTTTGCTCTATGCCGCAATGCCACCATGTTCGCCCGGCATAGGCGAAAACCGGGATCGAAGACCGATGAATGAAGCAACCCCGCCCAATCGCTGCCGAATCGTGCTGATCGCGCCGCCGCTTGTGACTCCCGAGCACATCTGCACCGCCTTCGACGGCGGCGACGTCGCCTCGCTGATCCTGCCCGAAAACGGCATGGATGACGCCGCCTTCCAGGCCTTCGCCGAGAAGATCGTGCCGATCGCGCAGGCCGCCGGCGTCGCCGTCATCGTCGCCGGCGACAGCCGCATCGCCGGCCGCGTCCATGCCGACGGCATCCATGTCGAGGCAAACCGCCAGGAACTGGCCGAGACGATCGAGCGCTTGGCCGACAGGATGATGGTGGGGGCGGGCGGCGCCAAGACCCGCGACGAGGCGCTGGAGCTCGGCGAGGAGCGGCCCGACTACATGTTCTTCGGCCGCTTCGGCTATGACAACAAGCCCGAGCCGCACCACCGCAATCTCGCTCTCGGTGAATGGTGGGCGCAGATGATCCAGATTCCTTGCATCGTGATGGCCGGCTCCGAGCTTGCGTCGGTGGAAACGGTAGCGGCCACCGGCGCCGAGTTCGTGGCGCTCTCCAGCGCCGTCTTCGCCGACGGACTCGATCCGCGCGCGGCGGTCGCCGCGGCCAACGCGCTGCTCGACCAAATCGCGCCGCGCTTCGAGGACTGACGTGCGCTGGCCCAGGCTTTCCTTCGCGGCGTTGGCCGCGGCCTTGACGATCCAGGCGGCCGCTGCGCTGGCCGCCGAGACCCCGCCGGTGCCGCAGCCCAGACCGGACACGACCACACCCGACACGAGCGCGCCGGATACAAGCGCCCCTGCTAGCGGCGCCCCGAATACAAGCATTCCGAATATAAGCGCCCCAAATACCGGCGCCCCGAATGCTGCCGCCCCGAATACTGGCGCGGCCCATGCCGATAAGCCGATCGAAACACCGCTGCCACAGCCGGCAACGCTTCAACCGCCATCGGCCGATACCATCAATCCCGATCGCTTCGGCGCCAAGCTCCCGGACGCCGCCTACGGCGCCTTCCAGCGCGGCCTCTATAAAACCGCCTACAACCTTGCCATGGTGCGGGCCAAGAACGGCGACCCCGCGGCGCAGACACTGGTCGCCGAGATCCTGTCGCGTGGGCTGGGCGTGCCGCTCAACGCGGCAGAGGCCGCGAAATGGTATGGGCTCGCCGCCGAGCAGGGCGTGCCGGAGGCGCAGTTCCAATATGCGCTGATGCTGCTCGACGGACGCTATGTGAAGAAGGACGCCAAGGAAGCCTATGCGCTGATGCAGGCCGCCGCCGAGGCGGGCAACCGCCTGGCCCAGTTCAACTTCGCCCAATTGCTCGTCCAGCAGGATCCGGGCGATGCCGGCATCGCCAAGGCGGCTGTGTATTATGAGCGCGCCGCCAGTACCGGCCTTGCCGACGCCGAGTACGCGATGGCGCAAATCTACGCCAACGGCGCCGGCAGAAAACCGCGCGACGACGCCAAGGCACGCACCCTGCTGGCGCAGGCCGCCCGGCAGAACTACGACACCGCGCAACTTGACCTCGCCGCATGGATGATCGAGGGGCGCGGCGGCGATCGCGACCTGAAATCGGGCTTTGCCTGGATGAGGCGCGCGGCCGAAGGCGGCAATGTCGCCGCGCAGAACCGCCTCGCCAAACTCTATATGGGCGGCATCGGTACCGACCCCGATCTGATCCTGGCCGGAGCCTGGTATATCGTCGCCCGGCGCGCCGGGTTGATCGACCCGCAGATGGACGATTTCCTGCAAGGCCTCGACGACGGTCAGACCAAGCAGGCGCTGCAGAAGGCGAACCGGCTGCCCTGAAAAGACGGCTCACGGCATCGGCCATCTCCATGAGCGTTCGCGACGCCCTCCCTTGCCACTCAATGCGATTTGTGGTCTTGGAGGCGCCAAAGCGCGCTCCGCGCCAAAAATCTCATTCCGGATCAGTTCAACATGGCCAAGATCAGTGGCAGCGAAATCCGTCCCGGCTATGTCATCGAGCATGACGGCGGCCTCTGGGTCGCGGTCAAGACCAACACCGTGAAGCCCGGCAAGGGCGGCGCCTACAACCAGGTCGAGCTGAAGAACCTGATCAACGGCACCAAGCTCAACGAGCGCTTCCGCTCGGCCGAGACCGTCGAGCAGATCCGGCTGGAGATGAAGGATTTCTCCTTCCTTTACGAGCAGGGCGACGCGCTGGTTTTCATGGACACCGAAAGCTACGAGCAGCTCGAACTGAACAAGGATTTCGTCGGCGAGCGCGCCGCCTTCCTGCAGGACGGCATGATGGTCACGGTCCAGCTCTACGAGGAGCGGCCGATCGGCATCTCGCTGCCCGACCAGGTGACGCTGACCATCACCGAGGCCGACCCCGTGGTGAAGGGCCAGACGGCGGCGTCCTCGTACAAGCCTGCAGTGCTGGAAAACGGTGTCCGCGTCCTGGTGCCGCCCTTCATCTCGGCCGGCGAGCGCATCATCGTCGACACCAACGAGATCACTTACGTGCGTCGCGCAGAATAAAACGGCCAACACAGGAAGAAGAAGAATGGCGCGTTCCGCTCTCCTCAATGTCATGGTCCAGGCCGCGATGAAGGCCGGCCGGTCGCTGTCGCGCGATTTCGGCGAGGTGCAGAACCTGCAGGTCTCGATGAAGGGGCCTGGCGACTATGTCAGCCAGGCCGACCGCAAGGCCGAAGAGATCGTCTTTACCGAACTGTCGAAGGCGCGGCCGGGCTACGCCTTCCTGATGGAGGAGCGCGGCGCCGTCGACGGCGAGGACGGCCAGCATCGCTGGATCGTCGACCCGCTCGACGGCACGACCAACTTCCTCCACGGCATCCCGCTCTTCGCGGTCTCGATCGCGCTCGAGCGCCAGGGCCAGATCGTCGCCGGTGTCGTCTACAATCCGGCCATGGACGAGCTCTATACCACCGAGCGCGGCGGCGGCGCCTTCATGAACGACCGCCGGCTGCGCGTCGCCGGACGCGCCAAGCTCACCGATGCCGTGATCGGCTGCGGCGTGCCGCATCTTGGGCGCGGCCAGCACGGCAATTTCCTGATCGAGTTGCGCAATGTCATGGCCGAGGTCTCGGGCGTCCGCCGCCTTGGCTCCGCCTCGCTCGATCTCGCCTATGTCGCGGCCGGCCGCATGGACGGGTTTTGGGAAGCCAACCTTTCGGCCTGGGACATCGCCGCCGGCGCCCTGCTCATCCGTGAAGCGGGCGGCTTCGTTTCGGATATGGATGGCGGGCAGGACATGCTGGAGGCCGGCTCCATCGTCGCCGGCAACGAGCTTATCCAACGCGCCCTCTTGAAGACGGTAAAGAAGCCGCTGGCTGCGCGCTGAAGCGCGCTATCGCATCACCCCGAAATCGGAATCGATTTCGCAGACCTCCGGTTCGGAACGGATAAGCGCAAATCAAAGGGCTGCAGCCCCCTTTGCGCGTCGAAAGGACGCGCGGCGGGCTCGTCGCAAAACCGCAACCGAAGCTTGAAATACTGATCCGCGACTGCCCAGATTATGGTTGCAGGATCATTCATGAACGACGCTCGCGCAAATACATCGATCGAAATCCCCTTTGTCGGCCGTTGGCACTATTCGCGCGCCGAGATGATCGCCGATGGCATCGTCCATGCTGTAGGCATCGTGCTGGCGATCGCCGCCGGCTCGGCCTTCCTGGCTTTAGCCGCCTTCCATTCCGGCCCGGGTGAGTATGTCGCCGCCGTCTTCTACGTTGTGTCGCTGCTCACCGTGCTGTCGATATCGCTGGCCTATAATTTGTGGCCGATATCGTGGCCGGCGAAGTGGATCCTGCGCCGCTTCGACCATGCCGCGATCTATTTGCTGATCGCCGCCACCTACACGCCTTTCCTGACCCAGCTGCACACGTCCGCGCTTGCCGTGCCGATGATCGTTATCGTGTGGAGCGCGGCGGCAATGGGCGTCGCCATCAAGATGTTCCTGCCCGGGCGCTATGACCGGCTGGCGATCCTCTTTTACCTCGCCATCGGCTGGAGCGGCGTCGTGCTCGCCGGACCGCTGGTCGCGACGCTGCCGCCTGCCTCCGTCATGCTGCTGCTCGCGGGTGGCATCGTCTATTCATTGGGCGTCATCTTCTTTGCCTGGAAAGGCCTGCGTTTCCACAATGCCGTCTGGCATGGCTTCGTCGTCACCGGCGCCGGGCTGCACCTGGCCGCCATGGTCGACTGTCTGGTCATCAGCCGTTTTTGAAACGACCCGCGCGGGGCGATATTGTCAAGCACCATTCAATTTGGTCACAATTCCGTTTAGAGTCGCGGCAATTCTGCGGCGGGTGGCATCGGAAACGGGGCACGGATGGCTTTTCTCAGATCCTTCGGCAGGCGCTCGGATGTCCTGGTCTACGATCCGCACAAACTGTCGAGCCCGCAGGTCTTCCTGCTCACGATGGTGATCTTCCTGGTCATCGTCGCCTTCATCGCCGCCATCCTCACCCGCCAGATCTCCTCCGCCTTCTCCAGCAATCCCGGCCTCAACGGGCTGATCATCGGCGTGCTCGCCGTCGGCATCCTGCTCGCCTTCGCCCAGGTCGGCCGGCTGTTCAGAGAGGTGCGCTGGGTCAACTCCTTCCGCGCCGGCTCCGAGACCACCGAGCCGGTGCTCCTGGCGCCGATGAAGGCGATGATCGGCCGCTCGTCGACGATCGCCTTCTCGACCTCTTCGATGCGCACCATGCTCGATTCCATCGCCACGCGCCTCGATGAAAGCCGCGACACCTCGCGCTATCTTGTCGGACTGCTGGTGTTTCTCGGCCTGCTCGGCACCTTCTGGGGCCTGCTCAACACCATCGCCTCAATCCGCGAGACGATCGAGGCGCTCGACCCCGGCAGCGGCGATGCCGCCGCCGTACTCGACGCGCTCAAGCAGGGCCTCTCGGCGCCGCTCGCCGGCATGGGCACGGCCTTCTCGTCCTCGCTGTTCGGCCTGTCCGGCTCGCTGGTGCTCGGCTTTCTCGACCTGCAGGCCGGCCGCGCCCAGACCCGCTTCTACACCGAACTCGAGAACTGGCTGTCCTCGGTCACCGATCTCTCGTCCGATATCGTCGTGTCGGAATCGGCGCGCGCCGAGCCGTCGGAGGAGATCCGCCTGCTGTCGGAACGGCTGCGCAGCCTGCAGGAAAATGGCGGCGGCTCCAACCCGCGCGTCGCCACCGCTATGGCCAACCTGGCGGACGGCATTTCCGGACTGGTCAAGAACATGCGCTCCGAACAGCAGATCATGCGCGACTGGGTCGAGGCGCAGTCGGACGAACAGAAGGCGATGCGCAACACGCTGGAAAAGATCGCTGATGCCCTGAAGAAGACCGGAGTGCACTGACGTGGCGCTGGCAAGGCGGCGCGCCGATCGCCGCATCGACTACTGGCCCGGCTTCGTCGACGCGCTGTCGACGCTTCTGCTCGCCATCATGTTCCTGCTGACGGTCTTCGTGCTGGCGCAATTCCTGCTCAGCCGCGAAATCTCCGGCAAGGACACCGTGCTCAGCCGCCTCAACTCGCAGATCAACGAGCTGACGCAGTTGCTGGCGCTGGAGCGCTCGAACAGCCAGGACAAGGAAGATACGCTCGCCAATCTGCAGGCCTCGCTGTCGGCGGCGGAGGCGGAAAAGAGCCGCCTTCAGCAATTGCTGGAACAGGGTGCCGGCGCCGGCGACGCGGCCAACAAGCGGGCGGACGCGCTGTCCGGCGAACTCAGCAACCAGCGCCAGATCAGCCAGCAAGCGCTGAGCCAGGTCGAGATCCTCAACCAGCAGATCGCGGCACTGCGCAAGCAGATCGCGGCGCTCGAGGACGCGCTCAACGTGTCCGAGCAGCGCGACCGCGAGTCCAACACCAAGATTGCCGACCTCGGCCGCCGCCTGAACGTGGCGCTGGCGCAGCGCGTCCAGGAACTCAACCGCTACCGTTCCGATTTCTTCGGCCGGCTGCGCGAGATCCTCGCCGACCGCGAGAACATCCGCATCGTCGGCGACCGCTTCGTCTTCCAGTCGGAAGTGCTGTTCCCGACCGGCTCCGACGAGATCAACGATGCCGGCAAGGTCGAGATGAAGAAGCTCGCCGATGCCGTCATCGAGCTGCAGAGGGAAATCCCGCCCGAGATCAGCTGGGTGCTGCGCGTCGATGGCCACACCGACAACAAGCCCTTGTCCGGCACCGGCCGCTATCGCGACAATTGGGAGCTGTCGACCGCCCGTGCGACCTCGGTGGTGAAGTTCCTGATCGAGAACGGCGTGCCGGCGAACCGGCTGGTAGCCGCCGGCTTCGGCGAATTCCAGCCGCTTGATCCGGCCGACACGGATGAGGCGCGCAGCAAGAATCGCCGAATTGAACTGAAGCTCACCGAACGTTGATCCGGCATAACGCGAACTCACGCGAATTTGTTCGCAGGCTCAACTCTAGCGCGCAGAAGCTCGCCGGCAAGGCCTGAAAACATTATCTTTTTTTAATTACAC
>NZ_RZSN01000161.1:0-13643 GCF_003997315.1 Mesorhizobium sp. M1A.F.Ca.IN.020.04.1.1 | reverse complement strand
CCGCTGACCACTGTCTTGCCGGAAGTGACGCTGTCGGCCTGGATCGTGCCCGAAATTGCCGGTCCCTTGAGATAATTGGCGATCAGCGCGTTGACGGTGATCGCCTTCGCCGCCAGTTCGCCGCGCGCGATCGATGTGCTGGCCGCATTGATGGTGAGGTTCGGAGCCGCGCCATCCTTGGCGAAGGCGATCGTGCCGTTGATATCGCCGGTCGCCGTCTGGCCGCCAAGCGCCGCCAGCGGGCCGACATCGGGAACGGCCAGCGTCAGCGTGCCAACCGGCAGGAACTGGTCGTCGAGCGCGAGGTCGCCGGCGATCTTGTTCGGTCCCAGCGACAGCAGAAGCCCGTTGATCGCGCTCTTGCCATTGGCGGTGGCAAGCACCGCATTGCCCTGCAGCGGCTGTCCGGCGACATTGCCGGTCAGTTGCACATCGGCCGCCGGATTGGCGGCATCGGCCTTGCCTGTCGCGGTGAGCTTCAGTCCGGTGATCTCGCGCGCCGCCACGGACAGCCTGTCGCTGTTCACCGTCAGCGAGAGGTCGGGCGCCATAATCGGACCTTGCGCATTCAGGCCAAAAGCGATGGCGCCCTTGGCGTCTTTCGACAGCAGCGAAACGTCGCTCAACGCCCCCCTGATGTCGGCGGCAAGCTTGTTGTCGGCAAGGCTCGCCTGCCCGTCGGCGCTCAGCGCGCCCGAGTTGAGCTTCAAGCCGGAGACATTGACGTTGCCGTTGGCGTCGCGGTTCAGCGCGGCGCTCAATTGCGCGCTCTCGCCCAACATGCCGCGCACCGCCGCCGGCAAGGCGGAAGAAGCGACATTGGCGTTCACATTGAGGTCGACGGCGCCGTCGCGCAGCGACATGCGGCCGGCGACCTGGCTGTTGAGCGCATCGCTCTTGAGCGAGCCGCTGTTGACGGCAACGGCGTCGCTCGTCAAACGGCCATTGACCTCGGCCGTGACCTTGCCGGCAACCAACGGCGCGATCATCGGATTGTCCAGGCCGATCCTGTCGATCGACACCGTCCCGGAGACCGGGCCTGCCCGCCCCTTGAGATCGAACGCATCCGAATGCAGCGCAACGGCAAGGCCGTCCACATTCACCTGGCTGGCGGCAACCGAAGGCAGGATGGCGGAAGCCTCGAGGCGGGCCTGCGTGCTTTGGCCGGCTATCTTTGCCGACAATGACTGGACCTCGATCTTGACCGGGCTTTCGGCGCTGCCGATCGTCAACGGCAGGCTGGGTCCGGATGACGTCAGATCGAGCGAAAAATCGCTGACGCCGTTCGGATTCAAGGTGCCGGCGGCGTTGCCGGAAATCTTGTCGCCCGAAAGCGTTGCATGGTCCAGGGCCAGGCCGCTCGCCAGACCGTAGCTGCCGGCGGCATCCAGATTGAGCGGCCCAAGTCCGGCCTGGCGGGTCTGGCTGGTCTCGGCGCCGGCAAGCTTGGCGTCGAACTCGATATCGGGATTGGCCGACGGGCCCGTAACATGTGCCGTGCCTTCCAGCGTTCCGGCAGCATCGAGGCCCGGCACGAAATCATTGGCGAGCGCCGCAGGCAGGCCGGCGAAATTGGCCGTCAGGTCGAGGATCTGGCCGGCGCTGCCGGAAATGGTCGCCGAGCCGCCGCCGAGATTGAGCGCAAGCTTCTCGACGCTGGCGACGCCGTTGGCGATTGCGAGGCGCGACGGCTCGGCGATCGCCGCCTTGATGCCGCGCAGGGTCGCTTCGCCGGACGCGATCTCGACGCTGGTCTTGCCGTCGGCGATCTTCACGCGCCCGGTCGCGGTGGCCGGAATGCCGGATGCCGTCGCGCCGCCGGAAAAATTGGTCCAGTCGCCGTCGCGCCTCAGGTCGATGCCGATACCGCTGACCACTGTCTTGCCGGAAGTGACGCTGTCGGCCTTGATCGTGCCCGATATTGCCGGTCCCTTGAGATAATTGGCGATCAGCGCATTGACGGTGATCGCTTTCGCCGCCACTTCGCCGCGCGCGATCGATGTGCTGGCCGCATTGATGGTGAGGTTCGGAGCCGCGCCATCCTTGGCGAAGGCGATCGTGCCGTTGATATCGCCGGTTGCCGTCTGGCCGCCTAGCGCCGCCAGCGGGCCGACATCGGGAACGGCCAGCGTCAGCGTGCCAACCGGCAGGAACTGGTCGTCGAGCGCGAGGTCGCCCGAAACCTTGTTGTCGCCGAGTGCAAGGCTGAGGCCCTTGATCGCGCGCTTGCCGGCGGCGGTCACCAACGACGCCTCGATGTCGAGCGGCTGTTCCTCGACGCTGCCCGTCAGCGAGATATCGGCCGAGGGGTTGGCGATGTCGGCTTTGCCCTTCGCCGAGAGCTTGATGTCCTTCACCGTGCGGCCGGCCGCCGTCAGGCTGGCGCTGTCGGCCGACACCGAGAAATCCGGCGCCCAGCGCGGACCGCTGGCGGTCAGCGCGAAATTGACCCCGCCGGCAAGCGGCGTGCCCGCCAGCGACGACAGCGCCGATACATCGCCCAGCGTTCCCTTGACGTTTGCCTTGATATCCGAGCCTTGCGCGCTGGCGGTGCCGCTGGCGCTGAGCGAGCCGGAGGTGAGTTCCAGCTCGTTGGCCGCGAAAGCGCCTTCCGGATCGCGGGTCGCGGTAGCCGAGAATTTCACCCGTTCGCCAAGCAGCGAGCTGATCTGCGGCGGCAGCGCCTTCGATACGGCGTCGGCGTTCATCTTCAGCGTCATCGACAGGTCGGCGAGCGAGACGCCGGCGGTCAGCGCGGCATTGAGCGCATCGCTGCGCAACGTGCCCTGGTCGACGGTGACGGTGTCGCGGCTGATCGAACCGGCGAGATCAGCGGCTAGCTTGCCCGTCACCAGCGGCGCCAGGGTCGCCACGTCGGTCTTCAGGCCGGCGGCCGCGAGCTTGACATTGACCGGCCCGGTGCGGGTCGCGACGTCGAAGCCGTCGGAATGGACCCGTCCCGTCACATTGTTGAGCTGCGTGCCGCCGACGGCGATCGAGGCCAACGAGGTGCCGATGTCGACTATCGGCGCCTTGCCGTCGCCAAAGGCGCGTGCGGTCGCCTTCTCGACCGCGACCAGGATCGGCACCGCGCTGGTGCCGACGTCGATGGTGACGGGCTTGTCTTTGGCTGAGAGCTCGACGGCAAGATCGCTGGCGCCCTTCGGGTCGACATTGCCGGTGGCCGTTCCGTGCACGGCGCCGCTCTCTACAATTGCGCGCTCGATATCGATCCCGCCTGTCGTGGTCGCCGTCCCGGCCACGTCGAAATTCGTTTTGCCGGCAAACAGCGACTTGAACTTCTCCGGCAGGAAGCGCTCGAATTCGCCGTCGCCTTTGGCCTCGATATAGTGGCCCTTGTCGCTCAACTGATGGCGGCCGGTGAGCTGGGCGACGATCTGACGATCGACAACGAACGTGCCGATGCCGTTCCAATTGGCGAGCGGCCCCGTGCCGGAGACGACGATATCAACGGGGGGCGCATCGGGGAGCTTGAGCAAATTGGCGATGATGCCGCCGGCCGGCTCCGACGCCTTGAGATCGAGGTCGAGCTTGTTGTCGGCCGGCGCGAAACGGACCTTGGCGTCGACATTGCCCTGCTTGCCGTCGCGGCGGGCGACTTTGAGCACCGTGTCGATCGCCAGCGGCGATGGATCGGCCTTGAGCGAACCCTTGGCGGCAAGTTCGGCAATCCCGCTGCCGGCGAGCTCTTGCCCGAGCGCGATCTCCGGCAGCTCGATCTCTTTGACGTCGATCGAGACCGGCAGACTGTTCGATGCGCCTTGCGACGGCTGTTGGCCGGCTCGTGGCAGCCGCGCCAACTCGATGCGCTCGGCTTCGATGCGATCGGCGCTGAAGTTGCGCGACAAAAGCGCCGTCGGCGACCAGTCGAGCGCCACCTTGCGCGCCACCAGCCAGGGCCCCGTGCGATCCTCCAGCACGACATGATCGAGCCTGAGCTGACCGGACCAGATGCCTTCGATACCGCTGACGGTGATCTTGCGGTCCTCGGTCGAGGCCAGTTTCGAGATCAGACCGGCGAGATTCTGACGGCCGCCTTCGGTGCCGGTCAGCACGGCGAGCGCGCCGATCGCCACCACCAGCAACAGGAGCAGCGTGTAGAGGCAGATACGAAGGATGCGCCAGAATATCCTCATCATCAGAACGCCTGACCGATGCCGGCATAGAGGCCGAAATGCGGATCGCCCGGATCGCGGTTGAGCGGCACGGCGGCGTCGATGCGCAGCGGCCCGAATGGCGTAAGATAGCGCAGACCGACGCCGGCGCCGACCTTGACGTCGGAGAAATCGGGGAAGGATTTGGTCGAGACCGTGCCGGCATCGACGAACGGAACGATGCCGATCGTGTCGGTGACGGCCATGCGCATCTCGACCGAGGTCTCGAACAGGGACAGGCCGCCGATCGGCTGGCCGTCGATGTCCTTCGGGCCGATACCTTGATAGGCATAGCCGCGCACCGAGCCGCCGCCGCCGGAATAGAAGCGCCTGTCGGCCGGAACATTCTGCAGCCCGGTGCCAACGATCGAGCCGAGCGTAGCGCGTTCGGCGAGGACGAATCTGCTCGCCGTATCGAGCGACTGGTAAGCCGAGCCTTCGCCCTTCAACTTGAGGAAGGTCGCGCCGTTCAGAATGTCGTAGCTCGGCTCGGCATAGGCGAGCGCCCGGAAACCCCTGGTCGGGTTGAGCTTGTTGTCGCGGCTGTCATAGACATATTGCAGCGGAATGCTGGCGATCAGATAGGTGTGCTTGCCGAAGGCGTCGGTGATCCTCGAGTAGTCGAGGTCGAATTCGGCCGAGACCCGCTGCCTCTTGTCGAGGTCGTAGGAGACTCCAACGTCGCCCTTGACCGAGAAATGGTCATAGGCGTCGGGGTGCTCCAACACGGTCTTGACGCCGGTGAAGAACTTCGATGTCGGCCCGAGCACCCCCGGCTTCTCGAACATGATGCCGGCATTGTAGTTGAGCGCGGAAATGCTGTTGCTGCCGATGCCGCTGATGGAGCCGTCGATGCGCAGCTTCTCCGCCTGGCCGAACAGGTTGCGGTGGCCCCAATAGCCTTCGAGCCCCAGTCCTTCCGTGTTCGAAAACGTGCCGCCGACGCCGAAAAAGCGCGGCTTGCGCTCGCTCACCTGGACGTCGATCGGAATGTTACCTTGAGCGTCGAGGCTCTCGCCCTCCTTGATGGTCACGCTGTTGAAGACTTCGAGCCCGAGCAGCCGATCGCGGGCATCGTCAATCTCTTGCGGCGAATATTGCTGGCCCCGCTTTAGGTCGGTCATGTATTCGGTGAAGTCGCGATCGACCTTTTCGGTACCCTCGACGGTGGTGTCGCCATAGCCGGCGACCGGGCCGGCCGCGACCGTCAGTGTCACGTCGAGCGTTGAGGTGTCATGGTCTGCGACGATCTCGCGATCCGTCACCTTGGCTAGCGGTCTGCCCTCTTCCTTGAGCGCTCGCACGATCGCCGCTTCGGCCTTGAGCACGGCACCCGAACTGGCGTCGCCGCCCGCGATCAGGCCGAAATCGGCGCTCGCCAGGCCGGCCGCGTCGCCTTTCAGTCTGATGTCGCCGAGGGTGAATTTCGGCCCGGCGGCGATGCTGACGACCACCGGAATGGGCTGCGGCCCCTTGAATTCGGCGTCCGGCGGCAGTTCGTCGATGGACTTGCCCTCTATGGTGATGGTGACCACGCCCTCGTAGCGGGCGTCGGCATAAAGGGCGGCAACCAGTTGCTCGCGGTCGCTGCGCGCCTTGGCCATCAAGCCGAGCGACCCCGATACCGGGTGCTCCTCGTCATTTTTGAGCACCGAGGCATCTTCCAGCTTCTTGACCAGATCCTTGTCGGCATCGGGAGCGTCAATGGTCACCGAATAGCGCAGCGGATCGACGATGTCGGCATCCTCGTCCTTGGACGAGCCCCAAAGCTTGATGCCGAAAATCTCGAAAGCAGCCGCCGGCCGGGCTTCGCCGGCGAGCATGGCCGCGCAGACGAGCGCCAAAAGCAGGGCGCGCGGAAGCACGCGCCCTGGCGCGATCCCTCCTGACATCTGCGTTTCATACGCCGGCATTACGCTAACCTAGACGACAAAACTAAAATTGGAATGAAGTTCTGAAACGCTCGTAAAGGGGCCACAATCCAATTGTCTGAAATAGACCGGGCTTGGAATTCACACCTTTTGCGCCTTCGCAAGAAAGCGTGAACCCTTGTCCCATGGAGGTTCTGTCGAAATACCGGCCTGTGGCCGGCATGGAAACCGTTGGCGGGTTGAAAACCTGCCGCGTTCGGCGTTGACAAGCCTGTTTGATGCTTGATCATGGCCGGACGCTGCAATGTCGGGAGGGTGATATGGCAATGCGCGCGGCTCGTGGTCTCTCTTTCCTCGTTCTTCTGTTCTTTGCCTTGAGCGGGGCCGCGCAAGCGGCCGAAGCCCGGCGAATCGTGACGACCGACAACTCCGACTATTTCGGTTTCGACCTCAGGTCCGACCAGAATGTCAGCCTCGACCAATGCAAGACCACATGCCTCGGCGATCCCGCCTGCCGCGCCTTCACCTACAACACGAAGGCCAAATGGTGCTTTCTCAAATCCGACTACAATCAGCTGAAACCCTTCAGCGGCGCCGTCGCCGGCAAAGTCGCAAACGTCGATGGCGACCCCGATATCGGCGCGCCGCCTCCACTTGCCTTCTTCCCCAACTGGATGGCCGATCAGGCCCAGCAGTTTCGCAACAAGCTGACCGATCCGGCGTATGACAAGCCGACCGAAGGGCTGGCCGCACTTCAGGCTGCGGCCGAGCAGGCAGCGCTGACCGGCGACCATCGCCTGGCCATGCAGAAATACCAGGCGGCGCTGTCCGTCCTGCCCGACGACGGCGCGCTCTGGCTGGCGCTGGCGCGCGAGACGCTCGGCGTGCAGCCGGCTTCCAACACTTCCGAACCCTCGACCCTGCCGGCAAACGTCACCTCGGCCGCTTTCAACGCCTATAAGCTGGTGCGCACGGCAAAAACCCGCGCCGAGGCGCTGGCGCTGCTTGCCGCCGGCCTCGACAAGCGCGACCTTTTCCGGCCGGCCATTCAGGCCTATGAGGCGAGCCTTGCGCTGGTGAACTCGCCAGCCGTGCAGGCCGACTACGCCGACCTCAAAGCACGCAAGGGTTTCCGCGTGATCGACCATTCCGTCGATGCCGATTCCTCTTCGCCGCGCATCTGCGCCCAGTTCTCCGAGGACTTGGTGAAGACCGGCGTCGACTATTCGCAGTTCGTCACCGTCGACAATGCCGCTCCCAAGGCTGTCGAAGCCAAGGACAAGCAGATCTGCGTCGAAGGGCTTGAACATGGCCAGCACTATGACGTGACCTTCCGCGCCGGTCTGCCGGCCGCGATCGGCGAGTCGATTGCCGCTCCGGTCGTGCTGTCGATCTATGTCCAGGACCGCGCCCCGTCGGCCCGCTTCACTGGCGACAGCTTCGTGCTGCCGGCCGGCGCCCGCCGCGGCATTCCGGTCGTCACCGTCAACATGAGCGCCGCCAAGATGAAGCTCTACCGCATCGGCGACCGATCGCTGGCGCAGCTTCTGTCCGGCTACCAGTTCCTGCATCAGCTCGACGGCTATGACATTTCCACCATTTCCGACCAGATGGGCGAGCCGGTCTGGGAAGGCACGCTCGACATCGCCAACGACCTCAACAAGGAGGTCACCACCTCCTTTCCGGTCGACGAGGCGATCCCGCAGCGCAAGCCCGGCGTCTATGTGCTGACCGCCCAGCCGGTCGACGACAAAAGCGACGATTATGGTTCGCGCGCCACCCAGTGGTTCGTCGTTTCCGACATCGGTCTGTCCACCTATACCGGCCAGGACGGTCTCAACGTCTTTGCCCGCTCGCTGGGCTCTGCCAAGCCGATTGCCGGCGCCGAACTGACGCTGCTTGCCAAGAACAATGAAATCCTCGGCACGGCGACGTCCGACGCCGAGGGCCATGCCGTTTTCAACCCGGGCCTGACGCGCGGCGAAGGCGGCATGGTGCCGGCGGTGCTGATGGCCAAGCAGGGCGACAACGACTTCGTCTTCCTCGACATGGGCCGCGCCGGTTTCGATCTGTCGGACCGCGGCGTTGCCGGGCGTGCCGCGCCCGGCGCGCTCGACGTCTATGCCTGGACCGAGCGCGGCATCTACCGCGCCGGCGAAGACGTCCATGTCGCCGCCCTTGCGCGCGACGGCGCCGCCAAGGCGGTCGAGAACCTGCCGCTGACCTTCATCTTCACCCGACCCGATGGCGTCGAAAACCGCCGTATCGTCAGCGACGGCGCTTCCGCCGGCGCCCATGCCGTCGATCTGTCGCTCGAGCCTAACGCCATGCGCGGCACCTGGTCGGTGTCGATCTACACCGATCCCAAGCAGGCACCGGTCGCCAGCCATATGTTCCTGGTCGAAGACTTCGTGCCGGATCGCATCGAGTTCGACTTGACGGCCGACAAGAAGGAAATCGCGCAGGGCGAGACCGCCAATGTCAGCGTCGACGGCCGCTTCCTCTATGGCGCGCCGGCCGCCGGCCTCGCGCTTGAAGGCGAGATGACGCTGTCGACCACGGACAGCTGGGATCGGTTCAAGGACTTCATCTTCGGTCTCGCCGACGAGCAGTCGGCCGAACCTTCGGTGACGCCTTTGGCCAACCTTCCCCTCGTCGGCGACGACGGCAAGGCGACCTTCCCGGTCTCGATCGACCAACTGCCCTCCACCACCAAGCTGATCAACGCCAAGGTCACAGTCCGCATGCGCGAAGCCGGCGGCCGTGCCGTCGAGCGCTCGCTCGACATCGCCGTCCATCCGGAAAAGGAGATGATCGGCATCCGCCCGGATTTCGAAGGCGGCGAGGTGCCGCAAGGCGGAACGGCGAAATTCAGCATCATCGCCGTCGATCCGAACGGCAAACGCGAGGAGCTGAAGGGCGCGCAGTGGTCGCTGGTCAAGGTCGAGCGCAATTACCAGTGGTACCGTTCGAACAATTCCTGGAACTATGAAGCGGTGAACCTCACCAAGGCCGTCGCCAACGGCCAGATCGACCTGAAAGCCGACGGCGAGGCGACCGTGTCGCTTCCTGTCGACTGGGGCCGCTACCGGCTCGAGGTCGAGACGGCCGACCCCGATGGCCCGGCGACCAGCTATGAGTTCGACGCCGGCTGGTACGTCGCCTCGACCACCACCGAAACACCGGACGGCCTGGAGATCGCTCTCGACAAGGACACTTACGCCGCCGGCGAGGTGGCCAAGCTCAAGGTGTCGCCGCATTTTGCCGGCGAACTCCTGGTCACCATCGGCGCCGAGAAGCTGTTGAAGACCGTCACCGCTTCGGTGCCGACCGGCGGCAGCACCGTCGACATCCCGGTCGCCAACGACTGGGGAGCCGGCGCCTATGTCACGGCGACTTTGTTCCGGCCCGGCGATGCGCAGGAATCGCGCATGCCGGCCCGCGCAATCGGCGTCAAATGGCTGACCGTCGATCCGGGTTCGAAAAAGCTCACTGTTGCGCTTACGCCGCCTGAAAAGACGGCCCCGCGCCAGCAGCTGTCGATCCCGGTCGCCGTCAGCGGCGCGCAAGCCGGCAGCAAGGCCTATGTCATGGTCGCCGCCGTCGATGTCGGCATCCTCAATCTCACCAACTACAAGGCGCCCGATCCGGAGGACTGGTTCTTCGGCCAGCGCATGCTGGGTCTGGAAATCCGCGACCTTTATGGCCGCCTGATCGACGGTTCGCTCGGCACCACCGGCAAATTGCGGACCGGCGGCGACGGCGCCAACATGCAGTCGCAGGGCAGCCCGCCGACCGAGAAGCTGGTCGCCTTCTTCTCCGGCCCGGTCGAGCTCGATGCCAACGGCAAGGCGCGGATCGATTTCGACATCCCGCAGTTCAACGGCACCGTGCGCGTCATGGCCGTCGCCTGGACCAAAGAGGCCGTCGGCCATGCTCAAACCGACGTCATCGTGCGCGATCCGGTGGTGATCACCGCCGGCCTGCCGCGCTTCCTGGCGCCTGGCGATGCCGCGACCATGCGTCTCGACATCGCCGACACCGACGGCCCTGCCGGCGACTACAAGCTGTCGGTCACCACGACCGGCGATCTCTCGACCGGCGACAAGCCCCTGCCCGAGAAGCTGACGCTTAGCCAGGGCAAGCGGCAAGCGTTCTCATTTCCGCTGATCGCGCAGACGGCGGGCGACGCTTCGATCACCGTCAAGCTCGCGCATACCGGCGGAACGGAGGTCGAGCAGACGCTCTACCTGCCGGTGCGCCCGGCGCAGCTCCCGGTCACGAACCGCATGGTGGTCGACCTGAAACCCAATGGCGGAGCCTTGCGCGTCGACAAGGAGCTGCTCGCCGCAAGCGTGCTCGACGGTGCTTCGGTCAGCATCGGCGTCTCGCAGGCAGCCGCCTTCGACGTCCCTTCGCTTTTGATGACGCTCGATCGCTACCCCTATGGCTGCGCCGAACAGACAACCAGCCGCGCCTTGCCGCTGCTCTATGTCAACGACATGGCCAAAAGCATCGGCATGAAGAGCGATCCGGACCTGCATGGGCGCATCCAAGATGCCGTCTACAAGGTGCTGAGCTACCAGGCATCAAGCGGCAGCTTCGGCCTCTGGGGCCCGGGGTCCGGCGATCTCTGGCTCGATGCTTATGTCACGGAGTTCCTGACCCGGGCACGCGAGCAGAAATACGACGTGCCGGCTCAGGCGATGAACCAGGCGCTGAACAACCTGCAGAACTCGCTTGGTTATGACCAGGACGTCCAGGATCGTGGCAGCGAGATCGCCTACGCGCTCTATGTGCTCGCCCGCAACAAGAAGGCCTCGATCGGCGATCTGCGCTACTATTCGGACACGCAGCTCGAGTCCTTCTCCAGCCCGATGGCTGTCGCCCAACTGGCCGCGAGCCTGGCGCTCTATGGCGACACCCAGCGTTCGGAGGCGACTTTCCAGACGGCCTTGCGGCTGGCGCAGGCAAGCACCGAATACGACTATTATCGCTCCGATTATGGCTCGCCCCTGCGTGACGGCGCGGCGATGCTTGCGCTGGCCGCGGAATCGAAGCCGGTGCCGAGCATCGTGCCGCAGCTGATCAGGCTGGTGGCGCGTGAACGCGCCGACGCCCGCTGGACGAGCACGCAGGACGAATCCTGGATGCTCCTTGCGGCAAGGGCGCTGAAGGAAGGCAACAATTCGATCACGCTTTCCGTCAACGGCGCGCCGCATACCGGCGGCTATTCCGATCGGGTTGCCGGCAACGACCTTGTCGACAGCCCGCTCGCCATCGCCAACACCGGCACGACGGCGCTGCAGGCGGTGGTCACCGCGGTGGCCGCACCCGTCGAGCCGCTGCCGGCCGGCGGCGACGGCTTCAACATCGATCGTACCTACTACAGGCTCGACGGCACTGAGGCCAACATCACCGAGGCCGGGCAGAACGAACGCTATGTGGTCGTGCTCAAGGTCTATGAGCAGAACAAATGGCCCTCGCGCCTGCTGATCACCGATCTGTTGCCGGCCGGCTTCGAGATCGACAATCCGAGCCTGGTGTCCAGCGCTCAATTGTCGAACTTCTCCTGGCTGGCGCAGACCGACGCCGCGCATCTGGAGTTCCGCGACGACCGCTTCGTCGCCGCCTTCAACCCCAACGAAGGCGACGGCGACCGCAACATCACGCTGGCCTATGTCGTGCGCGCCGTGACGCCCGGCACCTATGCCCATCCGGCGGCGACGGTGGAGGACATGTACCGGCCGCAATATTCGGCCCGCACCGCCTCCGGCATGATGGAGGTCAAGGCGGAGTAAGTATTCCGACGCTGGCGATCACAACCATGGCGATAGCGCTGCCCCTCATCCGCCTGCCGGCACCTTCTTCCCGTGAAAGACGGGGAGAAGGGACAAGCTCCAGCGCTGACGCCCCCCTCTCCCCGTCTTTCACGGGAAGAGGGTCAGGGTGAGGGGCAGCACCATGCTCTCCAAAAAATTCTTGCGGCGCGCTGCCATAACGGCAGCTTCCTCCGCCGCCTGTCTTGCCCTTTCCGTCGCCGCTCTCTGGCAGCTCGACCGCGCCTTCCCGCCGCCGCTGCCGGCGCCGCTGACGGTCTCCGCCGAAGTGCAGGACCGCGACGGCGAACTCTTGCGCGCCTTCGCGACGCCGGACGGCTACTGGCGGCTTGGGACCCGGCTCGACCAGGTCGACAAGCAGTTCGTCGACATGCTGGTCGCGTATGAAGACAAGCGCTTCTGGGACCACCGCGGCGTCGACATGCTGGCGCTTTGTCGCGCCGCCGGGCAGTTCGCCACCAGCGGCCACATCGTTTCCGGCGGCTCGACGCTCTCGATGCAGCTTGCCCGTCTGATCGAGCCGCGCGACAGCCGCAGCCTCGCCTCCAAGGCGACGCAAATCCTGCGCGCCATCCAGATCGAGCGGCGTTTGTCCAAGCGCGAAATCCTCGAGCGCTACCTGACACTGGCGCCCTATGGCGGCAACCTAGAAGGCGTGCGCGCCGCCTCGCTCGCCTATTTCGGCAAGGAGCCGAAGCGGCTGACCGTATCGGAAGCAGCCCTTCTGGTCGCGCTGCCGCAGTTGCCGGAAAAGCGCCGGCCCGACCGCAACCTCGACATCGCGCATGCCGCGCGCGACCGCGTGCTCACCCGCATGGTCTCGGCCGGTCTGCTCAACGAACGAGAGGCAGCGCGCGCCGCGCTCGACGACGTCTCCGGCCTGCGCCGCAAGCTGCCGGCATTGGCCGCGCATGCGTCCTACGCCATGCCGCCCAAGGCTCAACCCGGCAAGCCGCTGCAACTCACCATCCGCCGCAGTGTTCAGCAAGGGCTGGAACAGGTGGCGAAAGAGGCCGCCAGGAAGCTCGGCCCAAAGCTTTCCGTCGCCATGGTGATGGCCGATGCCCGCACCGGCGACATTCTTGGCGAAGTCGGTTCAGCCGATTTCTTCGACGCCAGCCGATCCGGCTGGATCGACATGACCAAAGTAGTGCGCTCGCCCGGCTCGACGCTGAAGCCGTTCATCTATGGGCTTGCCTTCGAGCAAGGCCTGGTGGCGCAGGAGACGATCATCGAGGACAGCCCCGCCGACTTTGGCGGCTACCGGCCGAAGAATTTCGACATGGGCTACCAAGGCGACGTCAGCATCAGGCAGGCGCTGCAGCTGTCGCTCAACGTGCCGGCGATCCGGGTGCTGGACGCAGTTGGTCCCGCGCGGCTCACGGCGCGCTTCCGCCAGGCCGGCGTCAACCTGGTCCTGCCGCTCAACGAGGCGCCCGGGCTGGCGATCGGCCTCGGCGGCGCCGGCGTGACTTTGCGCGACCTGGTGCAGCTGTATACCGGCCTCGCCAATGGCGGCAAGATGCACACGCTGCATGACGGCACCGAGCCGGCCAATGCCGGGCGCGTCACCGCCACCATCCTCGACGACCAGGCCGCCTGGCAGATCGACGACATCCTGTCCGGCGTGAAGCCGCCCGAAGGTGCGGCCCAGCGCGGCATCGCCTACAAGACCGGCACATCTTACGGCTATCGCGATGCCTGGTCGGTTGGCTTCGACGGCCGCTATGTGCTTGGCGTCTGGGTCGGCCGTGCCG
>NZ_RZSN01000015.1:0-59512 GCF_003997315.1 Mesorhizobium sp. M1A.F.Ca.IN.020.04.1.1 | reverse complement strand
TGGCCGCCGAGGTCGTCAACCTGACGATGAGGCTGGAAGGGCCGGATTCGCCGATCGCCAAGGCCTTGGCGATCGGCGAATCCGGCCCTTCCAGCCTCATCGTCAGGTTGACGACCTCGGCGGCCAGTTCGTTCATTTGTTCGCGAAGCGCCGCACCGGCGCGCGGTGCCTCGGCTGCCTGTTCGGGCTGTGCCGTTTCCAGCGCGGCAAGATCGGTCTTGAGCCGCTTGTTCTCCCGCGCAAGCGCCGTCAGCCGCGCCTCCAGCCGCTCGCGATCGCCTTCGAGCTTGGCGATGGCATTGTCGATCCCTTGGACTTCGTCGGCCTTATGCGTTCCGCCATTTACCGCATGATCTTTGCTTGGGCGTTCGCGCATCCGCGCAAGCTCCTTTTCGCGCCTGTCCAGCTTTTCCTCGCGGTCGGCAAGCGTTGCAAGCAGCCGTTCGACCTTCTTGTCCAGCTCGGCCGTCCGTTTCTTCTCCGCCTTGAGCGCGTCCCTGGCGGCTTTGCTTTCCGCTGCCAGTTCCTGATTGCGCCGGTCCGCTTCCTTGCGCTGGCTGCGCAGCACCGCAATGTCATTGGCAAGCTTGTCCAGTTCCGAATCGCGGGCGACGAGCTCGATCTGGCGGTTTGAGGAAGAAAAGCTGGCTTCGTCATACATCTGCTCGAGCTTTTGCAGCTCCAGCGCGCGCTTCTCCAGCGAGCGCTCCGCCTGCGCCAGCTTTTCTGTAAGCTTGTGCAACTCTTCCTCGCGCAGCCTGAGCTCCGCGTTCTTGGCCTGCAGATCGGAAAGCGCCTGAGTCTTGTCCTTCTTCTCGACCGCCAGTCCCTTCAGGGCCTCCTGGGCGCGGCCGATCTCGACCAGTTGCTCGGCCATCTTTTCCTTCAGATTTTTGATGTTCATCTCGAGTCGGCGCGTGTTCATGGCGAACTCGGCGCGGATACGGTCCTTCTCGGCCAGCATCTCGGCAGGCGTCAGCGGCATCGAGGCCTCAAGGCGCCGGCGTGTCAACACGACGGCCCGCCGCCAGACGGCCGGCGCGATCAGCGACACCAGAAAGGCCGCGCAGAGGAAGCCGAGTGCGAAGAACAGGATCGACTGGACCAAGGTGGACTATCCGTATGCGAGGCGGCAACCCGCCATGCCGACTGTGCCACCTTGGCATGGCGGAAATCCAGCGCCGCGGCAAGAGCACGCCGCGGCACGATCAGTCTTATCCGAGCGGCTGTGGCAATCCTGTCCGGTCAGAACGGATTCCACGTCGCCCGCTCGGTCAGCTTCAGATAGCCGAGATTGACGCCGAGCCGGGCACCGACCCCGGTGCGGATCGGAACGAGCAGCACTCTGTTGCTTTGCAGCACGTTGAAGCCGACGCCCGCCACGACATAAGCCGATCCGGCGACGCCGCCGAAGCGGTTGTAGAGGCTGCTGATATCGTCGAGATTGTAGACCAGCATCATCACGCGCGAGCCTTCGCCGCCGAAATCCCAGCCGAGCGATGGGCCTTGCCAGAACACCTTATGGTCGCCGGCGTTCTTGGTGTACAGCGTGCCCTCGCCATAGGTCAGGCCGCCGATCAGCGCGCCGGATCCCTCCTCGCCGAGCAGATAACCGTTTGGCAGGCCGTAGGACGCGAACACCTTTTCGACCACGGTGGCGAGGCCTCCCGACGTCGCGCCGAAGAACTTGTGGCCGGAATCGACAATCTCTTGCGCGGTGTATTCCTGGGCCCGCGACGCCGAGGTTGAGAGGATGAGAGCACCCGAGAGGGCGATCGTCATGGTGAGGACGCGGACGAACATCCGGTCAAAGAATCGGGAAAACATGCTTCCAATCTCCGTCAGGGAGCACTTTCGCCGACGCCTCGTATCCCTACGGCTCTTGGCGGCCGTTTCGAGATGACTGTTACGGGCAAACTATGCCGTAATCCTTTTTCAACCATTAAGCTGGCGCAGGAAGATGGCGGTTCGAGGGCTGAAGAGCCTGACACGATCTCTATCAGCCTCAATTTCGCGGCATCACGCACCATTTTCGCTGTCCGCAGCTGTGGATTTGTTGATGCATGGACGGACGCTGTGTATTCAGAAGGCCTTGGAAAAGAGCGTGATTCGCGTAGCGGGCGCGACAACGTTCGGCCATGACATGTGAACCAGCAGGGATTTCTCCGATGGCCGAGCTCTTCACCCTCTCCGCCCCCGATCTGGCTGCGCTTTTGTGCAGCCGCGTATGCCACGACATCATTTCCCCGGTCGGCGCCATAAACAACGGCCTCGAACTGCTCGATGAAGGCGGCGCCGACGAAGACGCCATGAAGCTGATTCGCCAGAGCGCCAGGAACGCCTCGGCGCGGCTGCAGTTTGCCCGCATCGCCTTCGGCGCCGCGGGCTCCGCCGGCATGATGATCGATACCGGCGACGCCGAGGCCGTGGCCATTGCCTTCCTGAAGAACGAGAAGCCGGAACTTGTCTGGAACGGCGCCCGCGCGCTGCTGCCCAAGAACAAGGTCAAGCTTCTGCTCAATCTCATTCTTGTCGCCAATGCCGCCATACCGCGTGGCGGCAGGCTGGTTGTCACGTTGGAGAACCTCGAGACCGAACCGCGTTTCTCGCTGTCGGCGAGCGGCCCCATGCTGCGGGTGCCGCCGAAATTCCTCGAGCTGCATTCGGGCCACAAGCCCGAGGAGCCAATCGACGCCCACTCGGTCCAGCCTTATTACACGCTGCTTCTGGCGCGCGAGGCGAACATGACGATCTCGATCCATGCGACGGCCGATGAGATCGTGTTGTCGGCGGCCTGAGGCGACAGCCAAGAACAGGTCAAGTATCCATTGTCACTGATCTTGCAGCTGGCAGTGCGATCGAAGCATTGCCTGCCGCCTGGAACTGTAGGTGCATCGCAGGCCAAAACCGCGCAAAGCGGTTCTTTGGAAAAACTTTACCTAACCGCTTTTCGGCTTCTTTACCAGATTGTTCTAGGGTGCCTCACGGTTACCGGATTGCCGGTTCGGCAGATGGCAAAGAGGACCCGGAAATGAAACGCTGCCTGTTCGTGGATGACTCGAGCGTCATCAGGAAGGTCGCGAAGCGTATCCTTGGCGGCTCGGACATCGTGGTCTTCGAGGCGGCCAGCGGGCTTGATGCGATCGAGATCTGCTCCGGCGACATGCCCGATGTCATTGTTGTCGACGGCGGCCTGCCGGATATGCAGGCGGTCGACCTCATTCGCCGCATCCGTGCCATCGAAAGCCCCGTCAAGCCGCAGATCCTGGTCTCGCTCGTCGAAGTCGATGTCGGCTCGATCATGCGAGCGAAACGTGCCGGCGCCCAGGGTTACCTGCTGAAGCCCTTCAACCGCGCGCAGTTGCTCGAGAGCTTCCGCTTCCTGAAAATCGCGGCCTGAGCTTTTCGACACCCCAAACAAAAAACCCGGCCTGGGCCGGGTTTTGTGTGAATTGGCAGAGGATCAGGCGCTGACGCGGATGTCTTCCGGCTCACGCAGCACATAGCCGCGGCCCCACACCGTCTCGATGTAATTCTGGCCGCCGGACGCTGCGTCGAGCTTCTTGCGCAGCTTGCAGATGAAGACGTCGATGATCTTCAGTTCCGGCTCGTCCATGCCGCCATAGAGGTGGTTGAGGAACATTTCCTTGGTAAGGGTCGTGCCCTTGCGCAGCGAGAGCAGCTCAAGCATCTGATATTCCTTGCCGGTCAGGTGCACGCGCTGGCCGCCCACCTCGACCGTCTTGGCGTCGAGATTGACCACCAGGTCGCCGGTGGTGATGACCGACTGGGCGTGGCCCTTGGAGCGGCGCACGATGGCGTGGATGCGCGCCACCAGCTCGTCCTTGTGGAAAGGCTTGGTCATATAGTCGTCGGCGCCGAAGCCGAGGCCGCGCACCTTATCCTCGATGCCGGCCATGCCGGAGAGGATCAGGATCGGCGTCTTGACCTTGGAGAGGCGAAGCGTGCGCAGCACCTCGTAGCCCGACATGTCGGGAAGGTTAAGATCGAGGAGGATGATGTCGTAATCGTAGAGCTTGCCGAGATCGACCCCTTCTTCGCCAAGGTCGGTCGTATAGACGTTGAAGCTTTCCGATTTCAGCATCAACTCGATGCTCTGTGCGGTTGCACTGTCGTCTTCAATCAGCAGAACACGCATTTCATTCCCCTTTTCTGCCGCCGAGTCGCGTCACGACCCGTCCCGAACCCGGAGCAGTGATTGCCTGAACAGAAGGTGCCACCGACTGGTTAACAAATCCTAATTTCGTGTCGGTCACGATATCAGATTTTTTAACCCCTTTCTACACCCACTTGAATCTAATAACGAATCGTAGACCCAAATCGCTCATGTACCACATTAATAAGCAAGCCTAAGTGACTCCAGAGACTCGCAGGCCGCGCTTCCTGCCGCTGTCCGGAATTTTTACCCGGCCTTAAGTCCTCGCCCGTATGATTAACAATGCCCGTAAACGAATGGTTACCGCCGGCAAAAATCTTTAGGGCTTTGTTTCCCATAGAGCGGGGAAAGCCGGTGGAAACGGGCGACGCGTAGGCCTTTCGAGGTCGATGGGACGATATGCAGGTGTGCGTTTTGCGGAGTACCGAGTCATGAAGTCACGTGAAAACCTCGTTCGGCTGAAGCAGTTTCAGGTGAATGAGAAGCGGCGCCAGCTGTTGCAGCTGGACATGATGATCGCCGAATTCGAACGCATGGCCGTCGAGTTGGAGGCGCAAATCGTCGCTGAAGAGAAAAAAGCCGGCATCACCGACATCAATCATTTTGCCTATCCGACCTTCGCCAAGGCGGCACGACTGCGCCGCGACAACCTCAGGAACTCGCAGAACGATCTCGCCCAGCAGCGAACCATGGCCGAATCATTACTCGGCGAAGCTGAAGCGGAGCTTTCCAAGGCGGAGATGCTGGAATCGCGCGACAGCAAGATCCGCGACGCGGAAGTGGGCGGCCGCAGCGCCATGATCGGCTGACCGCCGAGCGCAATTGATCCCTCGGAGCGCTGCCTGATCGCCGTTTCGAACCACGAGCCGAAAAAGCCCGGCCTCCGGCCTAGGGCAGCATCGCCGTTTCATCATCCTGATGGTCCACCGATGCCCGCGCTCGGGCTTCCTTGATGTCGGGGGCATGCTCTTCCGCCCAGGACCTGATCTGGCTGAGCAGTCCCGCAAGGTTCTGGCCGAGCTCCGTCAATTCATACTCGACCCTCGGCGGTATGACCGGATAGACCTCGCGCCGGACGAGCCCGTCGCGCTCCAGCACGCGCAGCGTCTGCGTCAGCATTTTCGGCGTGATGCCTTCCAGCTTGCGGGCGAGCTCGCCATTGCGCAGGCGGCCGCGCCGCAACGCGCAAACCGTCAGATAGACCCATTTGCTGGCCAGCATTTCGAGCACCGTATGCGACGGGCATGTGCGCCGGAATGCATCGTAGCCAAAGGAACCGCTGTCTTCACTATCCATGAGATACCTATATATCCGAAAGGTGCATACTAGACAAGCGATTGTTACTATCCAAATGATAGCGGCAGCAATCAAGCAGGAGAGCATCCAATGCGTGCCGTTACCCAGAATTCCGTTGGCGAACCCGACGTCCTTTTCGTCGCCGAACAGCCGGCCCCCTCGCCCAAGGCCAGCGAAGTTCTGGTCCGCGTCAAGGCCGCGGGCATCAACCCGGTCGATGGCGCGGTGCGCGCCGGCTACTTCCCTCTCATCGGCGAACCACCTTTCATTCTCGGCTGGGATATCTCGGGCACCGTCGAGGCGCTGGGCACCGGCGTGACCGCCTTCAAGGTCGGCGATGCGGTCTTCGGCATGCCGCGCTTCCCCAAGCAGGCCGCCGCCTATGCCGAGTTCGTCGCCACGCCGGTGGACGAGATCGCAGCCAAGCCTGCCGCCATCGACCATGCCCAAGCCGCGGCGCTGCCGCTGGCCGGGCTGACCGCCTGGCAGGGTCTCGTCCGCCACGGCGGTTTGCAATCCGGCCAGCGCGTCCTGATCCACGCCGGCGCCGGCGGCGTCGGCCATCTTGCCGTGCAGATAGCCAAGGCGCGCGGCGCCTGGGTCATCGCCACTGCGAGCCCGGACAAGCTTGATTACGTCCGCTCGATCGGCGCCGATGAGGTCGTCGACTACACCAAAGGCGATTTCACCGAACAGGTCCGCGATATGGATCTAGTGCTGGACGCCATGGGCGGCGACCATGCCGACCGGTCGCTGAAAGTGCTGCGCGAAGGCGGCGTGCTGGTGTCGCTGCTCAACGTCCACGATGCGACAAGGGTCAAGGCCGGGGAGCGCAACATCCGCGTCGAGCGCATGTCGGTGGTGCCGGATCGCGAGGGGCTGGTGGAACTCGCCAGGCTAGTCGATGCCAGGAAGCTCGCCGTGCACGTGGCGAAGGCTTTTCCGCTGAACCAGGCGGGTGCCGCCCATGCCTTCCTCGCCACCCGACCGATCGGCAAGGTTGTGCTGACGGTTTGATCAGCGCAGATCCCGGAAGCAAAAGGGCGCGGAGTTCCGCGCCCTTCTTTGGGTTCCGGCGCTGGCCTAGTGCCGGTACTGCTGGATCCGCGTCGTGCGCAGCCCGGCAAGGCCATATTCGTCGATCGATGCCTGCCAGGAGAGAAACTCCTCGGTGGTCAGCTTGTAGCGTTGGCAGGCCTCTTCCAGGCTGAGCAGTCCGCCGCGAACCGCCGCGACCACTTCCGCCTTGCGCCGGATAACCCAGCGCCGTGTATTCGTCGGCGGTAGATCGGCTATCGTGAGAGGGCTGCCGTCGGGCCCGATAACATATTTGACTCTAGGTCTAACCAGATCGGTCATCGTACTCTCTACTAAAAACTCAAAGACCCAATCCCCGCCACCATACCGCCACAGCTTTAAAAATTGCCTAAGCGAAGCCTAATGACTAGGTAAGGATCGTGAACGTCGCGTTAGGTTTTCGTTCGGCATTTGAGATAATCGCGGTCCGGCCCTGATTTTGCCCGATAAAATCGCTTGAGGAGCCAAGCTGGCGCCGCCGGGATGCTTGACCTATATTCCGGCCATTGGCAGCCAGCGCCACGCAGATTGAAAGAACCATGAACAGCCTCGATCTTCCCGGACGCCCAGAAGACACCCGCGTCGTCGTCGCGATGTCGGGCGGCGTCGATTCATCGGTCGTTGCCGGCATCCTCAAGCGCGAAGGCTATGATGTCGTCGGCGTCACCCTGCAGCTTTACGACCACGGCGCGGCAACGCACCGCGCCGGTTCCTGCTGCGCCGGCCAGGACATCGACGATGCCCGCCGCGTTTCCGAGACGCTCGGCATCCCGCATTACGTGCTCGACTATGAAGAGCGCTTCCGCAAGGCTGTCATCGATCCCTTCGCCGAGAGCTACGTCGCCGGCGAGACGCCCATCCCCTGCGTGTCCTGCAACCAGACGGTCAAGTTCGCGGACCTTTTGGCCACCGCCCAGGATCTCGGCGCCGATGCTTTGGCCACGGGCCATTACATCCGCTCGCGCGCCAATGGCGCGCATCGCGCGCTCTACAGGCCGGTCGATGCAGACCGCGACCAGAGCTATTTCCTGTTCGCCACGACCCAGGCGCAGATCGACTATCTGCGCTTCCCGCTCGGCGGACTTCCCAAGCCGCAGGTGCGGGCGATCGCCGAGGAGATGGGGCTGACGGTCGCCGCCAAGCAGGACAGCCAGGACATCTGCTTCGTGCCGCAGGGCAAGTACTCCGACATTATCGCCAAGCTGAAGCCGGCGGCCGCCAATCCGGGCGATATTGTCCATATCGACGGTCGCGTGCTCGGGCGTCACGAAGGCATCTTGCGCTACACGATCGGCCAGCGCCGCGGCATCGGCATCGCTTCGGGCGAGCCGCTCTATGTCGTCCATCTCGACGCCGACCGCGCCCGCGTCATTGTCGGCCCGCGCGAGGCGCTGGAGACGCACAGGATCTACCTGCGCGCCATGAACTGGCTCGGCGACGGCCCGCTCTCCGACGTTCCGGCCGGCGGGATCGAGCTTTTCGCAAAAGTCCGTTCGACCCGGCCGCCGCGCCCGGCCGTGCTGCATCACCGCGACGGCGTGACCTCGGTCGAGCTGGTCGACGGCGAATCCGGCATCGCGCCCGGACAGGCCTGCGTGCTCTATTCCGATGACGGCGATGAGGCGCGAGTCTATGGCGGCGGCTTTATCGAGCGCTCCGAGCGCGGCGCCGAGGCCGAGGCGATGCTGTCCAGGCTTGCGCAGCAGCCCGCGCACGTCCCCGCCGAGTAACCCACGCCTTCAATCGGGCGCTTTGCCTCAGGATTCCTTTTGTGGTCGCGCCTTAAGCGGGCGACCCGCTATGCGCCACCGTCCCAGCCGTCAGGATGCGCAGCACCCGGATCGCTTCCTCGCCGTCGGTGCGGGGTTCGGCGCGCGTCTCGATGCACTGCATGAAGTGGGCGAGCTCGCGCGTCAGCGGCATGCCTTCGCCGACCGCAACGTAGGAAGGCTCGTTGGCGGTGAACGCCCACTGGCCGCTGTCCTGCCAGACAGCGTGCCTGTAGACGGCAAGCTTGCGCTCCCACGGCTCGACATCGTCGAACACCGCCATCGCCTTGGTTCCGACCACGGTCAGCCGGCGCTCGCGATAGGGATTGAGACGAGAAGCGAAGAGATGGCTGCGCACGCCGTTCGGAAAGCGCATGTGCAGATGCGCGAAGTCGCTGAGGTTGTCGAGCAGTGCCGCGCCCTCGCCCCTGACCTCGATCGGCTCGGTGCCGGTGATGGCGAGGATCATCGAGAGGTCATGCGGCGCAAGGTCCCAGAGCGCGTCGTTCTCGGTGTGGAACTTGCCAAGGCCGAGCCGGTGCGAGTGGATGTAGCGCACCTCACCAAGCTCGCCATTGTCGATCAGCGCCTTCAGCGTCTCGAAGGCGGGGTGGAAGCGCAGCACGTGACCCACCATGAAGACGCAGCCATTGTTCCTGGCCGCCTGCACCGAACGCTCGGCGTCCGCGACCGTCAGCGCGATCGGCTTCTCCACCAGCACGTCCTTGCCGCCCTCGATGGCGCGCAGCGCCATGTCGGCATGGAACTGCGGCGGCAGCGCCATGACAATGGCGTCGACATCGGCGCGCTCGAACAACTGGTCCGGCCCGATCGCCAGGCAGTCCTGCTCGCTGGCAAAGCCTTCGGCGCGGGCACGGTTGACGTCGGAAACGGCATGGAGCGCGCCAAGCGCCTTGAGGGTGCGGATGTGGTTGCTGCCCCAGTATCCGCAACCGAGGACGGCGATGCGCGGCTTCATTCGCTCAAACTCTAGAATTTCGTGGCCGAGACATAGCGACGTGCCCCGTCGAACTCAACCCCGATGCATGCGCTTCAGCGTCTGCCCGGCGCGGCTTTTCCGGGATGAGATTATGCTGATGCGTGCGGCTTGACAGCTTTACCCTGCCAACCTTATATCCGCGCGACCTTGGCGAACGCCTCGAATTGCCCACGACCGGTGTGGTTCTTCGAGCCTCTTCGCCGCTCCTGGCGGAGTAGCTCAGTTGGTTAGAGCACGGGAATCATAATCCTGGGGTCGGGGGTTCAAGTCCCTCCTCCGCTACCACCTCAACCCATGTCCGGCCCGGATACGTAGTCGTGACTTGCTCGGACGCGGCTTCGGTGATTTGCCGGCAGGCGCGGCGCCCAACTCCTACTGCCCGGGCTTGTGGGAAAGCCGGTCCAGCGCGTCTCGAAGCGCAGTGGCGGCACCGCCACGCTCATCGGCGGACATCAGCCCCGGTTCAAGTTCCAGCCTGAAGTGCGGCAGCTCGGTTCGAACAACGCGACAGGCGCCCGCTAGATTGGCCTTGATGACGCGGTAGGTAGCGACCGGATAGGCGATGCCCTTGACCTGGACGTGCCCCATCTCCTCACAATCGATCGTGTCCTTCACTTGCGCAAACGTCTCGTAGGAAATGAGGATGGTCCCCGGAGCCGCCTCTTGTTCCAGGCGCGAGGCGAGATTCACGGCGCCGCCGATTATCGTGTAATCCATCCGGTCCTCGCTGCCGAAGTTACCGACGGTGCAGTAGTCGGTATGGATGCCGATGCGGCAGCGCAGCGGTGTTTCGATCCCCATGTCCCGCCAGACCTCCGTAAGCTCGCTGATCCGCTTTTGCATGGCAAGCGCCATCTGCACGCAAGCCAGCGCGTCCTGCTTGACGCCGCGCGTCTCAGGGTCGCCGAAAAACATCAGGATCGCGTCGCCGACGTACTTGTCGATCGTGGCACCATGATCCAACGCGATTTTCGACATTTCCGTCAGGTAGTGATTGAGGAGCTGGGTGAGATCCTCGGATTCCATCTTGTCGGTGGTCTCGGTAAAGCCGGCGATATCGGAGAAGCATATGGTCAGCTTCTTACGCTGGCTGGCGATTCTAACGTCTTGGCGGCCGGTGAATATCGAGCTGTACACTTGGGGCGCCAGATATTTGGCCAGCTTGCTGGAAAGCGCTTCCAGGGCAGCGGACTTCTCGGCGAGGTTCTCCTCCCTTTGCTTCAGCTCGGTGATGTCCGAATAGACGGCGACCGTGCCGCCGGCGCTGATCCGCCGCTCGCTTATCATGATCCATCGTCCGTCGCCCCGCCGCTGCACCCACGGTTCGCCGGGGTTACGGTGCCGCCATAGGCGCTCCGCGACCCACTCATCGACCCGACCCTCGGCATCCCTGATGTAGCCACGCTCCGCGGATCGGCGAATGATCTCCTCGAATGCCATGCCGGGGGTTAGCTCTGCCTCCAGACCGGCGTATAGCAGTTCGCGGTAGCGGCTGTTGCTAAGGACAAGCCAGTCCTCTTTGTCATAGAGAGCGAAACCTTCGGAAATGCTTTCGATGGCATCGACCAGCCGCTGACGCGCTTCTGCAACGTCGCGCAGGTTCTTTTCCTCGACCTCGACAGCGGTATCCCGGAAGAGGCTCAGCGCCTCGGCCATGCGCCCGATTTCGTCGCTGCCCGCCGCCGGCAGCGGAGCACGAAGGTCGCCGCCCGCGATCGCGAGCATGCCCTGACTCACCGCTCCCAGACGGGCGAGAAGGCTGCGGTCGACATAGAGCCAGACGACCAGAACCGAGCTCAACAGGCTGAGAAAGGCAGAGCCGAGGACAACTCCGGTGCCGTAGCGCTGGACGAGCGCGGCTTCGCGACCGGAGGCAGCGATCTCGCGGTCCGCTGCGGCGACAAGACGGTCGACGGCTGCGGTCAGACTGCGCGACAGCCGATTGTTTTCGGCCAGAAGTTTTTCGCCCTGCGCGAGGACCGCAAGCTCCTCCTCCCGTGCCTTCGGGATGCTGCTCTCACCATCGGTGAGTGCCTCGAACTCGTCCACCCGCAGCCGAAAACGGGTTTGCAGCTTTTCGTCGATCTCCGAGGAAGCCGTTTCCAGAGCGGCAAGCGAGCGGTGCAGCGGAAACAGGATCAACGCCAGGTCGCCTCGCGTGGGCGCGGTCGCGGCCTTCACCAGCGCGTCGTTGACCGCCGAGATCTCCAGCAGCGCCTTCTGCTGGGGGATGTAAGCCGCAATCGCGTGGACCATGTCGGCCATTGTCGCTGCGCGTCGATCGGGCGACAGCGACGTATCGGCCGCGACCGCCCGCCATTGCGGGAGCCTGGAATCCATCACCACGATGCCGGTGGCCAGAAGGCGTTGGCTGCCGGTCGTCGTCGCGGCGAGGCGGTTCAGAAGCTCCTCCTTGCGGGCGACCACATCGAGGCGGGCGACAACAAGAGAGTCGAGCTCCTTCAGGTTGCGCCTCAGGACAACCGCAGCTTCCTCGATCTCAGCTAAAGGCACTGTGCCCAGCGTAGCATCTCTGAGATCCGTACGCAGGGCCTCGAGGCGGGACATCTCGAGCGCGACGGCCGCCGAGACCTTGCTGTGCTGAGCCCTGCTTGTCGCCGCCAGCACCGATGGCGCGGCAGCAGCGACCCGTTCGGCCTGGCGCGACAGCTGGAGGGAAGCCAACGCCGGCGGCACCCGATCCGTGGTGATTCGGTCGACAACGTCGCCGACTTCGAGGAAGGCATAAAGCGCCGCAGCGGTAGCCAGCACCGCAAGGCCGCTGATCCCGAAAAAGGCGAGCAACAGCCGACCGCGTATGCCGAGGCGTTCAAGCATCGTGGGGAGTCGGAACAATCCAGCCACACTGGTCTGCATCAGACTAGACGTCTCAGCGTCACGCCGGCGTTCGGCGCACCCTATTCAACCGGCACGTACTCCCCGCCCCGCCAGACGTACCAAACCCAGCTCTGCCTCGTGAGGTCGCCCTTGGCGTCGAAATCGACCCTGCCAATGACGGTGTCGAATTGCTGTTCGCGCAGTGCCGCTATGACCGCCTTTGGCGCCAGCGAACCTGCCTTCGCCACCGCCTGGGCCCAGACCTGCACCGCGCAGTAGCTCAACAGCGTATAGCCCGCGGGCTCGAAGTTGTCCGCACGGAACTGCTCCACGATCGCGGCCGCGCCGGCATTTCGCCGCGGGTCCGCCGGGAAGGTGAACAGGGTCCCCTCCGCCGCTGAGCCTGCGATCAGGGCGAATTCCTCGGTAGCCAAAGCATCTCCGGATATGAGCTGAAGCGTGTAGTCCCGGTCGCCTGCAGCGCGAGCGATCAGCGCAACGTCGGCATGATACCCGCCCACATACAAGGCCGAAATGCCGGCGGATTGCAACGCAGCGACCTCGGCTGAATAGTCGTCCTTCCCAGGCCTGTATGCGTCGTAAAAAGCTTCAGTCACGCCCCGTTTGTTCAGCTGCTTCCTGGTCTCGTCGGCGAGACCCTTCCCATAGGTCGAATTGTCGTGAAGGATTGCGATCTTCTTGTCGCCCCAGTGATCGGCAAGGTAGTTGCCGGCGATGAAACCCTGCGCGTCGTCGCGGCCAATGGTGCGGAAGACATTGCCACGGCCCTGTTCGGTCAGCTGCGGATTGGTCGAGCCTGGGGATATTTGCACGACGCCCGCCGCCTCATACACTTTTGATGCGGGGATCGAGGCTCCAGAGCAATAATGCCCGACGACGAGCACCACCCCGTCGGCCACCAGCTTCTGGGCGGCCGCGACCGCCTGCTCGGGATCGCAGAAATCGTCGACCGAGATCAGCCTCACCTTCTGGCCGAGCACGCCACCCGCCGCGTTGAGGTCGGCCACCGCCCTCTCCGCGCCGCGTTGCCCCTGCTCGCCGATCCAGGCAAGCCGCCCTGTCATCGCAGACGAGACCCCGACCAGCACCTCAGCCCTCGCGGAACTGAACACGGCCGCAACTACGATCGCTAGGGCGATGACACGGTGCATGTTTTGCACCCCCTGTGGACAGCAGCTTACGCTAATCCAGTCACACCCGACAGCCCCTTCGGTAAGCGCGAGTGCCTCGGATGTGACGCGAAAACACCGCCCCGGCGCACGGGCCTAATTCTAAACCGTCGGGCATGAGCGCTCTCCATTCAAGCCTGTTTTCAAGTCTTGTTTGCCTGCAGGAAATCGCGGGCTATGGTTTGGGACTTTTGTTCTACCTTCGAAGCAGGCGCGGGTAAGACGGCGTGGCGCATAATCCTCTGGTTTCAATCGTGGTTCCTGCGCACAACGCCGAGGCAACGCTGGCGCGCGCACTCGATTGCCTTCTCGATCAGGATATAGCGGATTGGGAGGCGATCATCGTCGATGACGCCTCCACGGATCGCACCCCCGCGATCATCGCCGGTTATGTTGAGCACGATGCCCGATTTCGCACGTTGAGCTCTTGCGCATATAGCGCCGCCGGCGCGCGCAACAGCGGGATTTCGGTCGCGCGCGGCCAATGGCTCATGTTTCTGGATGCGGACGATTGGGTGGATGCCAGCTTCCTTGCAAAAATGCTGACCGCTCTGAAAACCGCTCCCGATGCGGTGGCCGCCTTTTGCGGTTCTCGGCGCGTAATGCCCGACGGCGAACTGACCCCGTCGAGCATCTCAACAGAGGTTGCGATCGAGCCCTTCGAAACTTTCGCGCGCCGGCGCGCCATTCGCACTCACGCGCTGCTGGTCGATCGGAAGACAATTGTCGAGTTGGGCGGTTTCGATGTGTCCCTGCGCACCTGCGAGGACTGGGACCTGTGGCAGCGTCTCGCACGTCTGGGCAAACGTTGGGTGATGGTCGACGAGCCTCTCGCTTTCCATCGGGTCAGCCCCAACTCGCTCTCCTGCAATTCGACGCAGATGCTGGCAGATGCGGCAATCGTGATCGTCCGCGGCTTTTCTCCTGATCCCAGGGTCGAACACCCGGCATCGGTTCACGCCAATGGAGCGATCGACGCGAACGGCTGCTCCGCTGCCGAAGCACTCGCGTGGCTCGCGCTGTGGAACGCCGCGTCGGATTGCGGCAGCGGCGCCTGCTCAATCGACGCGCAGTCCCTGCGCGCGGTCCCGGCAGCACGCAAATGGGCGCGTGAGATCGCCAGGGTGGTCTTCGATGGCCTTATGGTAGGAAGCCTGTCGGTGCCAGCGCAATTGGCTGCCAGGTGGGACAGGTTCGGTGGCCCCCTCACCGAGTTGATCGTCGAACTCGGCAGGGTCTGGGACGATCCCGCAGCGGGTCGCCGCGTCCAGTATCACCTTGAGCAAATGCTTCTCGACTCCGACGATCTCGCCGCGCCGCGCAGACTGACGCGGACACTCGGAATTCGCGTCGACGTTGGAAATCCGGCCTCCACCGACCTGCCGGAAGGAATCGATCGAATTTATGCGTATCTGATGATGGACGGCCGGATCGAGGCTCGCGTGCAGTTCGGCGCGCTCGGGAAAGTGACAAGGAACCATTGGATTGAGTTGGCCTCGCAGAGCGGCGTCGCCGACAAGTCAAACATGTCTGAAGCCGAGGCATCGTTGTCCATGGCGGAGCCTCCGTCCGATCCGGATAGCCACTTCGGCAAGCTGGCGCGATTGGCCGCGAAAGCGCAGGAACTGGTTCGGTCGAGCGCCGAACCTGCAGAGCCATTTGCGGCACCGCGCCGTAAACCGGCCGCGGATGACAACGGTACTGATCGCACGTCGTTCTGGAATCGCCGTTTCGCGACCGAGGATCCCTGGAACTATCGTTCGCCCTATGAGCAGGAAAAGTATGAGCGGCAGCTCGAAATTCTGCCTGCCGGTCTCATCGGACGGGCGCTTGAGCTGGCCTGCGCGGAGGGCCACTTCACGCGGCAGCTGGCGCCGCGAGTCGGCCATTTGACCGCAACTGACATCTCCAGCGTAGCCGTCGAGCGGGCGCGCGCGCGATGCAGCGGTCAGCCGAATGTCGACTTCGGCGTACTGGATTTCTCCGCGGAAACGCTTCCGGGCAAGATGGATCTGATCGTCTGTTCGGAAGTGCTCTACTACCTGGACGATCTCGCTGAGTTGCGGCGCATCGCCAAGAAATTTGTTGAGGCGTTGACGCCTGGCGGCAGTGTCGTCAGCGCACACGCATTCGTGCTCCGAGACAATGTTGAGAGGACGGGCTTCGACTGGAACACATTCGGCGCACAAGCGATCTCGGAGACGCTGGCGGCGACCGAAGGCCTCGTCCTCGAGCGGTCGATCCAGACCGAGCTCTATCGCATAGACCGCTTCCGCCGCCTGTCACCGGACGGCGTGGCGACGGACCCGGTGATTGATCATGTGCCAATCCACGCGCCCATCGGTGTTGGAGTCGCGCGAAATATCGTCTGGGGCGGGGCACGGGCCTTGCGCCGCGACGTCGCGCGCAGCGAGCGGCGGCAGCATGTCCCTGTCCTCATGTACCACGGCATCGCCGATGATGGTCCAGCCGCGCTCGCCCGTTTTCGGCTCACGCCCGCCGCATTCGACCGCCAGATGGCATGGCTGCGCGCCAATGGCTTTCACGCCATCACGTCCGAGCAACTGGGATGGTCCATCGCCAACCGTGAACCTTTCGTTGGCCGCCCGGTGCTCATCACCTTCGATGACGGCTTCCAGAATTTTGCCGACCATGCTTGGCCGATCTTGCGCGCGAACGACCTGACCGCGGAAGTGTTCCTGGTAACGGACTTGGTAGGGGAAAGTGCACGGTGGGACATCGACAGCGGTCCGCCGACGCAGCTTATGGACGCTGGGACGGTGCGACGTCTCGCCGGCGAAGGTGCGTTCTTCGGAAGCCATCTGGCGACGCATCGCGCGATCGATGGTCTGTCGAGTTCTGATTTGGCCGCCGAGCTCCTGCGCTCTCGCATGTTCGTCGAACGGTGGACCGGTCGGCCAACCACGGCGTTCGCGGCACCCTTCTCTGTCACCGACCGACGGCTTGGCCGGCTGGCCAGGGAGTGCGGCTATCGGATCGGCTTCGGCGGCAAACACGGGCCGGCGGATCTCGATTGCGATCCCATCGACCTTCCGCGCATCGAGGTTCGCGGGGATCGCTCGCTCGAAGACTTTGTTGCGCGTGTCGAGGCCGTGCTCGGATGACCGGTCAACAAACCGGGTTCTGCTTTTTTATCGGTGTCCCGCCCGACTACCTTGTTCGCAAGTCTATTGAACGACCTGGGATACGGCTGACATCAGCTCCTGCGGGTTTGGCGCCCCAAACATGTATCGCCCACCCTCTGGAACCTCCGTGAAGCTCCAGCGGACCACCCCCTGCCGGTCCAGCAGGAATTGACCGATCAGTTGTCCGTGTCCCGTTGCCATCATCTGCTGGTCGGCCTCGGTCACTTCGTAATGGTCCTTCTTGTCGAGGAATTCGCTGGCCGCAAAAGGATCCATGGGAGCGGGCAACTCGCCTGGTATGTCGACCCGCATATCCTTTGCTGCTGCCATCGAGACCTTGTACGGCCAGTTCGTGTCGTCCTGGGTGAATTCAAGATTGGGCAGTCCAAAAGCACGATGCGAAGCGCGTTCAGGGTCGGAAGCCGCAAGCAGATTCGGCATCGGGTGGTAGCGGAAATAGAGACGCGCCCGTTCGATCGGCGTGTTGACCACCGTCAGGCTTTCCACCCCCTTTTCGCGCAGTTCCGGATCAAGCCGCGCCTGGGCGGCGATATGGCGTCGGCAAAACGCACAATGCAGACCTCGAAACAGGCCAACCAGCACCGGTTTTTGTCCGCGGAAGTCGTCAAGCGCGATCTTGCCTTCCTGGGTTATGGCGTCGAGCACCACGTTCGGCGCACGATCGCCTGGCTGAAGCGGTACCAAGTCAATACGCGCGGACATTGTTCAACCTCCCACCCGGCTAGTCGAGAAAAGGCAGCACCACAAGCGCTTCCGGGTCTAGCCCGTGCTGGGCGCATATACCCTGCGCCAGGGAAAAGTAGCGTTCGGCCTCGGCCAGATTGTCGAGGTCGAGATTAAGCGTTGCCAGACCATCATAGCACGGAAACAGCAGTTGGGGTTCACTCGTTTCGCGCGCTACGTCCAGTGCTTCGTGGAACAAGCCAACCGCCAGTTCCGGACGACCGTTGCACTGGTGGATCTGCGCAAGCACGATCAACGGCACCGGCAGGTGCTCGCGCTGGTCGAGTGCCCGGTCGATCTCGATGGCCTTCTCGGCAGCAGGCACGCCCTCCGTTGGGCAACGATCCGTGAAAGTACAACAAGCAACCGCCAGGTTCGCGAGGAGGCGCGCCTGAAAGCCCAAATCACCAATATGGCGCGCCACTTCAAGACCGCGCCGACAGACCTTTATCGCCTGTGCCGGATCGATGGTCGTGTAAAGCACGCCGAGATTGGTGTAGCCGCGGCAGGCCGTGCCCAGCAGGCCGGCGGCTTCGGCCAATTCAATGCTACGCTCGATCTGGCGTACCGCTTCAAGGTTTCGCCCAAGGCGAGCCAGCGCGACAGCCTTGGTGTTGAGTGCCTCGGCGGTCACAAGAGTGGCGTCACGCCCTTCCTCGGAGACATGCTCCGTTGTCAGAGTGCGTACGCCATCCAGCGCCGCGTCTGCCCATTTTGCTGCGCGAGCGTGATCTCCGCTACGGAACGCCTGTCGGCCACGTTCTTGCCACAGCTGCGCCTGCTCGATCGGGGCATCCGCTCCTTCGAGCAGCGCTGCGGCTTCCGCATAGCGGGATTCTGCGTTGTCCCGCTTGCCGACGTCCCAGAGCAGCCGACCGATCTTGCGCAAAACTCGTGCCGACGCGACACGATTGCCTGACTCCCGATATGCCTGCAGCACCGTTTCGTAGTGCTGGTGCGCGACCTCGCGGCGGCCTACCGGGCCGCTCAAATCGGCAATGCGCTCCGCGATTGCCAATTTGAGCGGCGTTTGCCCGATCGCGCCCAACGCAGTCAGCGCTCGCTCGTAGAAACGAAGGGCGTCGTCGTTGGCGTATATCATGCGAGCGCGATCGCCCGCCGCCTGCAAGTAATGCGCGCCTTTCTCCCGCTCCGCGCTCTGCGCGAAATGATGACCGAGCACGGTCAAATCCTCAAGCCGTTCCGGCTTGTCGCCACACAGCTGCTCCAAGGCGGCACCGACCCGCCCGTGGATATCGGTCCGGCGTTGCAACAGCAGATTCTGGTAGATCACGTCCTGCAGCAACGTTTGCGTAAAGCGGTAGCTTGGCGACGAGATCGAGCCTGATCCGGCGACCTCCTCGATGATTTCGGCATCGCAAAGCAGTTCGCAGCCGGCTTCCAAGCGGCCGGGTTCGGCTGTCACGGCTTTCAAAAGTGTGGCATCGAAGCGCGGGCCGATCACCGCGGCTTCCTGGGCCAACCGGCGCACCTCCTGGGGCAGCCGGTCGACCCGGGCAAGCAGCATTGCCTGGATAGTGGCGGGAATGCCGGTTGCGACTTCGCCTGCCGCAGTCCGCCATCGCTGGCCCTCGCGCATCAGCACACCGCGATCGATCAGGCCGCGAACGATCTCCTCTATAAAAAGCGGGTTGCCGCCGGCGCGCTCGAGGATCTGGTCGACAAGCCTGCCTGCGGACTTTACCCAGCTCTCACCGAACAGCGCCGCCAGCAGCCCGCGTCCGTCATCAGTGTTGAGCGGCGAAAGCCTGAGCGCTGTGTGACTGACCCGACTTGAGTCGAGCTGGTCGTTGTCCGGCGCCGGACGATGCGTGACCAGCAACATCAACCGCGTGCGTTCCAACCTGTCCATCACGAAACGCAGCGCCTCGAGCGACACGGCGTCGGCCCAGTGCAGATCTTCGACGACAATCAACAGCGGCGACAAGGCAAGCCGCCTTTCGATGATCGTGCGGACTGCGTAGAGGATTTGCCGCCGCAGCTGCTCGGGCTCGACATGCTGCAAGGTGGCATCGGGGTCGCCAAGGCCAAGCACATGGTAGAGCAAAGGCATCAGCCGCTTCGCCTCCTCGCCCTGCAGGCCGAGGTCGGTCAGCAAGCCTCCGAGCTTCGCCCGCATTTCACCCCCAGTATCGCTTTGCATCATCCCGGCAGCGCTGCGCACCACTGCGCCCAAGGCGCCAAAAGATTGTTCGCCCAGCGGTGAGCATGTGGCCTGCCGCACGGCGACGTTGCGAAAACGATCCTCGTCGCCGACGCGGGCGACGAATTCCTTCACCAGCCGCGATTTCCCAATACCGGCTTCTCCGACGAGGCGAACAAGTTGGGCCGAGCCGCCGCACGCCTGGTCAAGGCTGGCCAGCATTCTATGGAGCTCCGCACCACGACCTATGATCGGCGCGCTGAGGCCGAGCGCCTCGAGCCCACGCGCTGCACGCGGCAACGCAAGCGGTGCGTCCAGTCGATGGACGAGCACACTGCCTGCCTTGCCGCGAAGCACAACATCGCCCAGCGGCTCGAAAGAGAAGGCATGCCGGGTCAGCCTGTGAGTGAGTTCGCCTACCAGAACCTCACCCGGTGCGGCCAGCGATTGCAAGCGTTGCGCCGTATTCACGGTATCGCCGGTCACCGAATAAGATTTGGCGGTGCCGATGCCCAATCCGCCAGTAACGACCGGACCAGTGTTTATGCCGATGTGGAGCAACAGAGGCGAGCCGGAGTGGGGAGCGCTTTCGCCGAGCCGCGTCGTCCGGGCCATCATGTCGAGAGCGGCGCGAAGCGCACGTTCCGGATCGTCCTCATGCGCGACCGGCGCACCGAACAAGGCAAGCAATGCATCGCCGATGAATTTGTCGACGAAACCGCCAAAGTTTCGCACGGCTGCCGTCAATTCCTTGAACAGTTGGTTCTGCAGCGCTTGCATCACCTCGGGGTCGAGCTGCTCGCTGAGTGTCGTGAAGCCGCAAAGGTCGGCGAACAGGACCGTCACCGTCCTGCGATCGGCTTCAGAGACGGGATGGAACCCATCATCTTCGCTTTCGATGTTCGCGAGCAGCGACGGAGTTCGAGAAGGCGGCACAATGGTCCGGCTCGGTGTCGGAGCAGGCCGTTCGACGGCTTTTGCCGTCGCACCGACGCTTGCCCCACATTTCGGACAGAACTCGAAATCAGGTGCGCACAGGTAGCCGCAACTGGCGCATGGCACGGGCTGGCGCCTGCCACACTTCGGACAGAAAGCGAAACCGCCCTCGACCTCGAAACCGCAGCCCGAGCAGTCCATCGAGCAAGACCTCACTGGAGCCATGACGGCGTGATCTCGCCACGCACTTCACGGCCGGGTATTCAGACAAGAATGAACCGATAGTCGTCGGCCAGCAAGCGGCAGCGCAAATGGGGCATCGAGCGATCGGTCCAGGCCCGGTGGCAGAGCGCTGCCGACTCGCGCGTCTGCGTAGCCGTCGTCCACGAAAATTCCCTCTTAGCCTCCGCCTTCCTGCTATTATGGAGCCGAGGACACGTGCCCATGAGCGAAAACCGGAAGCTGGCCGCAATCCTGGCTGCAGATGTGGTTGGATACAGCCGGCTCGCGAGCGCGGACGAAGATCGTACTTTGGCGAGGTTGCGGGCACTGCGCAGCGACCTGATCGATCCGATCATCGCAGTCCACAACGGGCGGGTAATCAAGCGCACCGGGGATGGAGCGCTGGTCGAGTTCCGCAGCGTGGTGGATGCCGTGCGCTGCGCCGTAGAGGTTCAGAACGGCATGGTCGAGCGCAATGCCGGCGTGCCGCAGGACCGCCGCATCGAGTTCAGGATCGGCATCCATCTGGGCGATGTGGTCGAAGAGAGCGACGGCGACCTGATGGGCGACGGCGTCAACATCGCCTCGCGTTTGGAGGGCGTCGCGGCGCCCGGCGCCATCTGCCTGTCCGAGGATGCCTATCGCCAGGTCAAGGCGCGGCTCGACCTCTCGGTCAGCGATCTCGGCAGCACACAGCTCAAGAACATCGCCGAGCCGATCCGGGTCTATTCGCTGCAAGTCGGCAGCGCCGGGACCAAGCCGGCCGCGACCCCGGAAACCGCGGCAAGCCGGCCCGCGACGGCAGCGCCGCCGAAACTGTCGATCGCCGTCCTGCCGTTCGCCAACATGAGCGGTGACGCCGAACAGGATTACTTCGCCGACGGCATTTCTGAGGACATCATCACGGCGCTGTCCAAACTGTCGCAGCTCTTCGTCATCGCACGCAATTCGTCGTTCACCTTCAAGGGGCAGAACGTCCATGTGCAGGAGGTGGGCTCGAAGCTCGGCGTGCGGCATGTACTTGAGGGCAGCGTACGCAAGTCGGGGAACAGGGTGCGCATCACCGCGCAGCTCATCGATGCAACCTCGGGCGGTCACCTTTGGGCGGAGCGGTTCGATCGGGACCTGACCGATATATTCGCCGTGCAGGACGACGTGACGCAGCAGATCGTCGGAGCCTTGGCGCTCAATCTCACCGAAGGCGACCGTCAGCGGCTGGCGCCCGAGTATGTGCGCAACACGCAGGCGTATGACTATTTCATGCGGGGCCGGGAGCTGTGGCACCGGCTGACGAAGGAGACGAACGTCGCAGCCCGCGACCTCTTGCAACGTGCGATCGAACTGGACCCGAAGTTTGCCTCTGCCCACGCCTTCCTCGCCCTCACGCACGGGCTCGATTACCTGAACAGGTGGAGTGCGTCGCCGCCGGAATCGATGGCGCAAGCGGAAGAGGCTGCAACGCGAGCGGTAACGCTGGATGACAGCGATCCCTGGGCGCACTGGGCACTGGCTATCGTGAAGCTGTATACACGACGGCACGATGAAGCCATCAACGAGGCCGAGCACGCGATAGCTCTCAATCCGAACTTCGCCGAAGGGCACGTGATCCTCGGCGAGGCGCTGCACTATTCGGGCAGATCCGAACAGGCGCTTGAGAGTTACGCCCGGGGCAAGACCTTGAATCCATACTTTCCGGATGTGCTTCTGCATTTCCAGGCTTTGGCATCGTTTCAACTCGGAAGGTACGAAGAGGCCGTTGACCTCTTGCTGCAGCGGCTGGCTCGCAACGCTGTCACCGATGTCTCGCGCGCGCTTCTGGCCGCCAGCTACGGCCATCTGGGCCGTTTCGCCGAGGCCCGCGAGGCATGGCAGGAGGTGCTTCGCGTCAATCCCGACTATTCGCTGGACTACCGACGCAAGGTCTTGCCCTACAAGAACCCTGCCGATTTCGAACTCATCGTGGACGGGCTCCGCAAGGCCGGTATCGTGCAGTGACAGATGGGGCCGTGTCAGGTCAGGCCTTGAACCGCGGCCGATAGCGATGGACTCGGCGCGAATAAAACCGGAAGCGCAGCTCAGGTCGCCTTAATCTCTGCCTGGCCGATCTTGCGCCATCGGGCGTCTTCTCGAACCAGTTTCAGGTCGTCGGTCGTCTCGGCAAGTGTTTGCAAGCGATACTGCCGGAGCAGATCCGCGAAGAGCGCCCCTTGCGGCAGGCCGGCAAGCTGCTCGCGGACCGAGATCTTTTCATCGATGACCCGCACGCCCCAGGCATTTTCCCGAACCTGCAGCTCCTGAGCCAGATCGCGCTCTTCCGGCGCGTTCTCGTCAAGCGCGGCCAGCAGGATCGAGTGGAAAAGCGCCACATAGCCAATCTGTCTCAGGCCGCCCACAACCCGCACGCGCGGCAATATGGCGAGCACGAGGAACGTGAGGAACAAGTTCGGCAGCAGCACGCCTTCCAGTAGCGCCTGCTTGAGATGCGTTCGCTCGAACGGGATGGAAAGACCATGCCGCCTGTCGGGCTCGATCAGGTGGCCGTTCTCAAGGACGAGCTTGCGCACGCGCTCGTCGCGGATGCCCCAGAAATAGGCTGTGGCATTGGGCAGGAATCTGCCAAATGGTCTCGCTGCGGTCTCTTGCAGGGCACGTTCGAGACGCTGGCGCCTCGCGGGCTCAAAGAGCAGCTTGGAAAGAAGGCTGCCGTCATATTCCAGATGCCGAGCCATGGCGGCCGCGGCCAGCCGATCATCGATGAAAACCGGCTTGGCCATGCTGGAACAGCCCCAATTGGCGACCAGATCCTCGTTGAGGGCTGTCACCGCGTCGGCCGCGGTTGCAAACATCTTGTCCCGGCTGGCAAGCAGTGTGCCCAGCCAGCGGCTGGCATCCGTTTCATCACCCACCGCTTCGAGCGCGCGTTTGTTGAGGAAGACGGGACCGGCCGCGCAGGCGCTTTTGCGGCAAAGCTTGTGGCGTCCCATGCCAAACAGGTTGACCTTGTCGTCGCCGACATCGAGCCATCCGGGCCCCTCCCGGCCGATTGTCTCCATGGTCATCGTCGTTCCCATGAAGCAGAAGAAGGCCGAGAGCGCGCTTTCGACCGCGCCGAGCCAGGCAAGCAGCAGGGCGTCGAAGGTGATCCGGTCCATCAGAAGCAGACAGTGCAGGCCGGACTGAATGACCGGTCTGTGCTCGAACGCTTCGAGGGCCTTGCCGACCTCTTCAGGCTGCATGATCGCACCAAGACGCCGATGCAGCACGTCGCGCAGGATCGAGCGGGCAGCGATCGCCGGGTCCGATGCAGGCCTTGCCATCGGCCGCCACAGATGGCGGGCATAATCGGAAACCGGTGAGTTCCAGTTCTGCTCGATGTCACGCACGACCTCCGGGCAGAGCAGCGACAGCACAGCCAGAATTTCCACTGGAGGCGTGGGGATTGGGCCAGCCACGGCGGTCATCTGTCCCGTCTGGCGGCTCGCGGTGCAAACGCCAAGGGAGACCAGACTTTCTGGATGCCGGCACACATGGATCGTCAACTCGATCAGAACAGTGTGAGATGAAATTATCCTACAGAGGTCTCCATCGGCAACCGCCAGTTCGCCGACTCGGCTTGGATTGCTAGATTGGCCAAACAGTTAACACTGAACAGCGGACCTCAGAATCGCAGCCGGGCCATGCTCAGGAGGTCGTGGTACTGCCCGTCGGTAAAGCCGGCCTTCACATGCCGACCTTCGACCTCGAAGCCGTGGCTTTTGTAGAGGCGCATGGCCGGTTCGTTGTCGGCATAGACGGTCAATTCGACCCGCTTCAGAGCGCGCCAGTTGTCGGCCACGTCGAGCAGCGCGCCAAGTATGGCAGAGCCGATGCCTTTGCCGACAAAGGCATCGTCAAGACCCATATTGATCTCGCCGATATGCGAACGGCGCGGCGAGCCCTGCACGACCAGGCTGCCATGGCCGACGACCCTGCCCTCCACCTCCGCAACGATCCAGGTGGTTTCCTGGCCGGACTTGGCGATGCGCCGCTCCACCTGCTCCACCATCTCGAAAGGCATCCTGAGCGTGCCCCAGCGGAAGCCCGGCATGTTGAAGATGGCGCAAAGCGCCTCCGCATCGCTTAGCCGAACGGATCGGAGCTGCGGCTGGACTTTCTCGGAGGATGGCGAGGTTGTGCTGGTCATAACGTTCCCGGCGATGGCAATCGGCACGGTACGATGCACCCTACGTCACCTGAAAATCCAGCCGTCTCTAGAACCTATGATGCCGATTGCGAGCTAAAATACCGAGTGGCGGCGAAGAGTTTGAAGACACCGCTGATGCCGATCCAGGCGAAAAGGGCAAGCCAGCACAATGTCCCGATCGCCGCCCAGTCGATCCGGTGCACGGCAGCGTCGGTGATGACGAGTCCAACAATGGCAAGCAGGCCAACCAGCAACTGCGCCAAGCCCAGCACCAGCAGTTCCTCGCGCCGCGCGCTTCTCCAGACGACATATATGCCGCCCGCCCCCGCGAGGAAGATGGCGCTGTAGACCTGAGCGTGGAAGCCATCGACCGGCCATGGCCAGAAGCTGCCGAATGTCAGTGGGAACAGCAACAGGCCGACGCCATAGAGCCCAAGGACTGCCGATTCCACCGGCATGTAGCCGCGCCATGCGGGCCTTAAGGTCACGCCTTTTGCAGAAGGACGGGCCCTGGCCCGCCATAGGAACAGCCCGGATACCGCGACCGAACCAAGATAGACCAGAAACCAGAGCCAGGGCGCTTTGCGCCCGAAGTTGAAATAGCCGAGATTGATGAACGACGTCACCGACACGATGACGGTGAAGATGAGCGCCATGACGAGCACGAGCCTGCCGGGCGACCAGCGATTCCAGAACAGCAGCGCCGCCATCACGACCATTTCGGCGGTGTAAAAGCCACCAAGGAAGCGGGCATTGAACGGGGTGACGGCCCACGGCCAGCGCGGCTTGACCAGCACGGGCGCGAAGAACAGGCCGGCGCCTACGGTCAGGACGATAATGACCACCAAGGAAAAGAGGCGCAGGGTGCCGGGAAACGGCGGATTGTCGGATGTCGGCATCGAGGTAGCCCGCATAGATAAATGCCCATGGATCATCATAGTGCCGGTTGCGGCCGGCGAAAATCCACCAAACGGACTTGAGGTATCGCCCGGCTTGTCTATTCGAATGGCCGTAGGGTCGGTTTCGAAGTAAAATGGCGCAGTCGGACCAGGACCGGTCCGGTCAACACGTTTCGGCGGCGCATTTCTTCCGGAGCCTGCACGATGAACGAAGCTCAGGATCTGTTCTCGCTTCTGCGGCAATCGACCGATGTCGATCCGCGGGCAATCGATGCGATCAAGCGAACCATCGCGGAGGGCAAGGACCGCGAGCTTTGCCGCATCAATGCTCTAGCCTTCGCCAGCAAGCATGGCCTCGATGTGGAACGCGCCATAGGCGCCTTTCTGCATGCGGCGCGCGTGGGCCTCTTCGACATTTCCTGGAATGTTCTATGCCCCGGCTGTGGCGGCGTGCTCGACAGCAACGCCACGCTCAAAACCCTGCAGAAGGACGAATATACCTGCGCGCTGTGTTCCGAAGGCTATTCACCGACCCTCGACGAGATGGTCGAGGTGACATTCACGGTCAGTCCTCGCGTGCGCAAGATTGCCGCCCACAATCCACACGAACTGCCGTTGGTGGAATATTTCCGCCAGATCTACTGGGCGTCCGGCGTCGACCTGCCGGAAGAGGATTTCGCCAAGACGATGGAAGCGTTCTCGCTGGAGGATATCGAGCTTGCGCCAGGTGAAAAGGCTGTTCTGCCCGTACAGCTTCCGTCCGAATTCATCATCGTCTTCGAGCCGGTCACCCATTCAGTGCAGTTCATCGACGTCAAGGGCGAACCGACAAGAGAGCGACGAAGCCTCTCATTGGTCTTCGACCGCGAGCATGTCCAGAACCAGACGCTGGAGATGCAACCCGGCCCGTTGCGCATTTCGCTGGAAAACAGGACCGACACCCGCGTGCTGCCGACGGTCTTCATCGCCGGCCAGGAATTGCATGATCTCCTGGGCAAACGCCGGCCGTTCCTGACAGCCAAGCGCCTGCTCACCAACCAGACGTTCCGCGATCTTTATCGCACGGATACGCTCGACATCAACCAGCGCCTGAAGATCACTAGCCTCACCTTCCTGTTCACCGACCTGCGTGGATCGACCGAGCTTTACGAGCGGGTGGGCGATCTTTCAGCCTTCGATCTCGTGCGCGTGCATTTTCAGGTTCTGCACGAGATCGTCGCGTCCGAGGCAGGCGCGGTGGTGAAGACGATCGGCGATGCGGTGATGGCGACCTTCGCGACGCCGGATCGTGCGATTGCGGCGGCCCTCAGGATGCGCGATGCCATGCGTGCGCTCAATGAGAAGAGCGGGCGCGAGGATCTGCTGCTCAAGATCGGAGTCCATGCCGGCCCGTGCATTGCCGTGTCTATGAACGAGCGACAGGACTATTTCGGCCAGACGGTCAACATTGCTTCGCGGGTCCAGAACCTTGCCAACGCACAGGCGATCTTCGCCACGCGCGCGGTGGTCGACGACAATCTCACCGCCGATCTGTTGCACAGGAACGCGCTGACGCCCGTGCCACACGAGGTCTCGCTGCGCGGCATCGAGAGGGAGATAGCGGTATACACGATCCCCTGAAGACTTGGGCGTTGGGGACCTCAGACGCGCCTGCAGACAAAATAGCGATCGGCGGGTACCGAAGGCGGCAGTGGAAGGCTTTGCAACTGCGGGTGATCGAGCGGCGTGCCGCTGACCGCAATGCCTCCGACGCGAAGCAGGCGCGCGGTCAGTTCGGGGAGCCAGGTAGAGGTCACTGCATCGCGATCTTCATAGCCGGTGCCGATGTCGGCATGAACAAGAGCGGCCTCGATGCCGATGAACCTGCTCGCCGTCTCGCGGATTTCGCCGAGCACGAGGTTTTCAACTTCGGGAATTGAGCTGGCGTGTGCGGCAAGTGCGCGGTCGAACGCCACGATCCGTCGGCCGGGCAGACGCTCGCGCAGATGGTGGAACGTCCGGCCATTGCCGAGGCCGAGCTCAAGGATGGGACCCTCGATCTTCGCCACCTCCGCGCAGACTTGATCGAGAATGTCGCGCTGTGCCGTCAGCCTGCGGATGAAACTTTCGAGGCGACTCATATGCGTCTGTGTGTCCTGAACCAGCTCAAGAGACCGGCAATGCCCGCGACCAGGATGAAACCCGAGCAACGTGTTAGCCCGATCCGGCGTCGCCGCATATAGAGGCGAACGTTCAACACAGCAACAACCGAACAGGCCGACGACGAACCGGGTGGAGTCTGCGGCTTGGCGGGCGGCGGACTGGCGATGTCACTTGTAGGGGTCTGCAGCGTCCCGCAAGCCGTCGCCGAGGAAGTTGAACGCCAGAATGACGAGAATGACGGGGAGGATCGGCAAAAGTAGCCATGGATAAAACGCGATCACGCTGACGCTGCGCGCCTCGGTGAGCAGGATGCCCCAACTGGTTATCGGTGCCCGCAGCCCGAGCCCGAGGAAGCTCAGCGCCGTCTCGCCCAGGATCATGCCGGGTATGGAGATCGTCGCCGTCGCGATCAGATGCGACATGAAGCCCGGAATGAGGTGCCGCCGGATAATGCGGCCGCTGCTGGCGCCCATCAATTGCGCGGCCAGAACGTAATCCTCCTCTCGCAACGCTAAAAGCTTTGAACGCACGGCCCGCGCCAATCCGGTCCAGTCGAGCAGCCCGAGGATGACGGTGATGCCGAAATAGATCAGGATCGGACTCCAAGTTATCGGCATGATCGCCGCCAGAGCCAGCCATAGCGGAATGCTGGGGATCGATTGCAGAACTTCGATTATCCGTTGAACGATCAGGTCGAAGATGCCGCCGTGATAGCCGGCCAGTCCGCCGATGACTATGCCGAGCAGGAAGCTGAAACTGATGCCGACGAGGCCGATCGTCAGTGAAATGCGTGCACCATAGACGATGCGCGAGAGCACATCGCGCCCCAGCCTGTCAGTGCCGGCCAGGAAGAGCTGGCCGTTTTCGGCAGGGCAGACAAAATGCCTGTCACCTTCGATCAGGCCCCAGAACCGGTAGCTGTCGCCCTTGCAGAAGAAACGGATCCGCTGAACATCATCCTGTTGGTCGATGTAGTTCCGCTTCAGCGTGTCCATATCCAGCGTCATTTGGCGGCCGTAGACGAACGGCCCGACGAACTGGCCGTTGTGGAACAGGTGCACCCGCTGCGGCGGCGCATAGATGTAGTCCATGTTGCGCGTGTGCAGATTGTAGGGCGCCAGGAACTCGCAGATCAGTATCGCGAAATAGAGCACCGCCAGGAATATGCCGGATACAAGAGCAAGCCGGTGCCGTCGAAATTTCCACCACATCAGCCGCAACTGCGACGCCTGAAAGACCTTCGACTGCTCCGGCGTCATTGCCTCGACCGACTGCAGGTCAAAGGGCGCGATGGAAACATAGTGTTGCAGCGGAGCACCCGGAGCGGGAAGTGGCGATTGCGTGTTCATTTGGTACTGCCGCCCTGCAAACGAATTCGTGGATCAAGCAGTGCCAGCGCCAGATCGGAAATCAGCACGCCGATGACCGTCAGGAAGGCGAGGAACATCAGGAACGACCCTGCCAGATACATGTCCTGGCTTTGCAGCGCCTTGATCAGCATCGGCCCGGTCGTTTCCAAAGACAGCACGATCGCCGTGATTTCGGCACCGGAAATGATGGCCGGCAGGATAGAGCCGATGTCCGAAATGAAGAAATTGAGCGCCATGCGCAGCGGGTATTTGACCAGGGTCCTGAAGGGATGAAGGCCCTTGGCGCGCGCCGTCACGACATATTGCTTGTGAAGCTCATCGAGCAGATTGGCGCGCAGCCGCCGGATCATGCTTGCCGTGCCCCCGGTGCCGATGATCAAGACCGGGATCCAGAGATGGGCGAGGATCGACTTCGCCTTGGCCCAGCTCATCGGCTCGCCGAGATATTGCTGGTCCATGAGATGGCCGACGGACGTGCCGAACCAGATATTGGCGAAATACATCAGGATCAGCGCCAGCATGAAGTTCGGGATGGCAAGGCCGAGAAGGCCGAAGAAAGTCAGGCCGTAGTCGCCCCAACTGTATTGATGCGTGGCCGAGTACATGCCGATCGGAAAGGCGATGAGCCAGGTGAAGAGGATCGTCACGAAGGAAACCAGCACGGTCAGCCACATTCGGTCCCCGATCACGTCGCGAACCGGCAGCTCATATTCGAAGGAATAGCCGAAATCGCCGTGCAGCATCCCGCCGACCCAGTAGAAGTAGCGAATGACCGGCGGCTTGTCGAAACCATAGTCCTTCCGCATCATCTCGATGCGGTCGGAATCCACCGCTTCGCCCTGGGCCCGAAGCTCGGCAACATAGCTGTCGAAATAGTCGCCTGGGGGAAGTTCGATGATCGTGAACACAAGCGCCGATATGATCAGCAGCGTTGGAACCATTACGGCGAGGCGCCAGACAATATATCGAAGCACGCTCAGGACTCTCCAAGCCAAAATGTATCGGGCATGTAGACACCGAAATAGGCGGTCGGGTCGTAGCCGTAGAGCGCCTTGTCAGGCAGATTGCGCAGCCGCGAGGAGGCCAGAACCGGCTGATATGTTCCGTTCACCGTGCCGATCGAAAACACCTGATCGGTGTAGATCGACAGCATTGAATTCCAGATTTCAGCGCGCTCCGTGGCTTCGGTCGATGCGTTCCAGCGCTTGAGTAAGGTCATCAACTCGACCACCGGCGGAAGATCGGGCGCCTCGCCGAGCCTGCCACGAGACAAGTAGTGAGCACCCCAGAGCGGCCATTGCAGTTGGTCGTCAATGGTGGGGGCCAGCTGGTACGGGTTCATGTCGGCGGTCGGCACGCCATTGTCGATGCCCGACCACATCGACATCATGATCTGGCCGCCAAGCGCGCGACTGCGAAAGATGTCGCGCTGCGAAGTCCGGATGAACAGGGCGATACCGATCTGGCGCCAGTGATCGCTGATGAGCTCGAGCGCATCGGTTTCCAGCGTGCTTTCGCCGGCCGTTTCCACGACGATCTGCGCCGGGCGTCCATCGGGAAGTATCCGCAGGCCGTCATCGTCACGCGCCTGAAGCCCGACCTCGTCGAGCAGGGCATTGGCCTGATCAGGATCGTAGGTGACCCAGGCTTTCGCGAATTCGGGCCGGTAGAGCGGGCTCTCCGGCAGGACCGTATCGGCACTTTCCTGCGCCAATCCATAGAACACGGCCATATTGATCTCGCGTCTGTGCACAGCGAGCGAAAGTGCACGACGCACGCGCACGTCGCGAAAAAGGCCACGCCAGACCTGGTCGGCACAATTCAGATTGGGCAGCAGCGCCAGTCGCGAACCCTGTGTGCGTTTCCAGAGATGCATCTTGACCGGGTAGCGCTTCTCCGCGTCCTTCAGGAAGGAGTAATCGCTGAAATCAATTCCCATGCATTGCAGGTCGCTCTCGCCCGCGCCGGTCTTGGCGGAAATAATCGCCGACGAGCTCACATTCATGACAATCCGGTCAACATAGGGTAGTTGCCGGCCATTCTCGTCTATGCGGTGAAAGAACGGATTGCGCTCGAAGACGAACTGCTCAGCCGGCGGCTTGGTCCGGTTCCGCCAGGGATCGAGCGTCGGCAGTTCCGGGTTCTCCGGGCGATACTGCCGCGACATGCGGATATGCAGGAGCGTCCATTTCTTGGCCCTGTTCTCCTCCATCAGGCCGGCGAGCCGGAATGGATCCTGGTATTTCTTGTGGAACTGCTTGAGATAGGCGGCCGGCAGAACAAGCGATAACGGCGAAGCAGCCGCGAGCTTGGGCAGGAAGTCGGGATTTGGCGCATCCCAACTATAACGGACCGTCAACGCATCGACGATCTCGAAGCGTGGCGGCTTGCCGTCGGCCAGCAGGGCCGGGGCGAGCCCGCCTTGCGAAAGTTCGTCGTTCAGCCAGACATCTTCCCAGCAATAGCGAAAGTCCTCCGGCGTCAGCAGGCTACCGTCAGACCATTTATGTCCTTCCCGTATCTTGAAAGTGAAGACGCGATCGTCCGCTACCTCGAAACTTTCAAGAATGTCGGCTTGCAAGTTGAGCTTTTGGTCATAGCCGACCAGGCGAGCATATCCGTAGATCGTCATCATCCGGATATCTTTCTGACTGCCGATGATCGTGCGCAGCGTGCCGCCATACTGGCCGGGCTGCCGCCCCATCGCAGCGAGATTCAACACGCGCGGGTTCTTGGGCAAGCGCTCGGAGAGTGCCGGCAGCGCCAGGGCCTTCAGCAGCGGCTGAAGAAATTGCGGCTCCAGATCGCCTGCGTGCAATGTGCCCGGCAAAACCGCCGAAGCCATGAGTCCGAGGACGGTGCGCCGGCTGATCAATGGCGTAGCTCGCTGACATCGGCCGAACGTCGGGCCAACACGAGGTGGCCGCCACCAAGATCGAGCGGCGACAATACATCCTCGTCGCCCTCGTCGCGGAATTGCGGTCCCCATGCGCTGGTGTCGGAAGCGCCGCTGAGCTTCAGCGTCTTGAAATCCATCGGCCTGTCGAGGTCGGGGAAAGGTACTGCGGCGACGAGTGAGCGCGTGTAGGGGTGGATCGGTTTCCTCAGCAGAGTTTCGCGTGGCGCAAGCTCGACGATACGCCCGCCGCACATCACTGCGATTCGGTCTGCCATGTAGTCCACCACCGCCAGATTGTGCGATATGAACAGGTAGGTCAGGCCCAGTTCCTTCTGCAGGTCCTTCAGCAGGTTCAAGATCTGCGCCTGGACAGAGACGTCGAGCGCCGAAACCGGCTCGTCGCAGATCAGCAGTTCAGGGCCCAGCGCCAACGCGCGCGCGATGCCGATACGCTGACGCTGCCCGCCGGAGAAACTGTGGGGATAGCGCTTGATGAAGCGCGGATCGAGCCCGATCGCCTGCATCAGGCTTTTGACAGTGGCGAGTCGGGACGCGGCATCGCCACGTTGATGGATCTCCAGCGGCTCGCTCAGGATGTTCTCCACCGTCATGCGAGGTGACAGCGATGAAACCGGATCCTGGAAGACCATCTGGATTTTGGCGCGCAGCATGCGCAGGGCGTCTCCCTCGCCTTGCAAGACGTCGATCGCTCCATCGCGGCCGTTGAACGTCACAAAGCCGCCGCTAGGGGTGATAGCCCGCATAAGGATCTTGCTGACCGTGGTTTTGCCGGAGCCGCTTTCGCCGACCAGCCCCAGGCACTCGCCGCGCCTGATATCGAAGCTCACGCCGCCCACGGCGCGAACCGTGGTTTGGTGATCCCCGCCAAACAATCCGGACTTGCGGATTGTGAAGGTCTTTTTCAGATCCCTGACCGACAACAGGATATCGTCTGGCCCCTTCGACGGCGGCGCCGTCTGCTTGCCGAGCAGGTTCTCGACATTCACCGGCACCTCGCGCAGCGCCTTTAGCCTTTCGCCAGGCTTCAGGTCGAAATGCGGAACGGCTGCCATCAGGCCCTTCAGGTAGGGGTGACCTGGTCGGCGGAATATCGCCTCGACAGGTCCCGCTTCCATGATCTCGCCATGGTACATGACCACGACCTCGTCGGCGACGTTGGCGACCACGCCGAGGTCGTGGGTGATCAGCAACATCGCCATGTTCAGCTTGGTCTGAAGGCCGCGCAGCAAATGTAGGATTTGCGCCTGGATGGTGACGTCCAACGCCGTCGTCGGCTCGTCGGCGATCAACAGGGCGGGCCGGCAGATAAGCGCCATGGCGATCATGGCGCGCTGACGCAATCCTCCTGAAAGCTCAAAGGGATACATATCATAGGCGCGTTTGGGACTCGGAAAGCCGACAAGACCGAGCATTTCCTCGGTCCGCGCCTTGCGCTCCGCCCGAGCCATGGGGGTATGAATCTGCAAGGATTCGCTGACCTGGTTGCCGATCGTGTGCAGCGGCGACAGCGATGTCATCGGCTCCTGAAAGATCTTGCCGATGCGGCTGCCTCTCAATGCCCGGATTTCGGGTCCGTCACGTGGCATCTTCAGGATATCTTGCGTGGTGCCGGGCCTTTCAGGATCGGAGAACAGGATACGGCCGCGAACATGGGCTGATCCCGGCAGAATGCCCATCACTGCCTGGCTGAGAACCGATTTTCCGGAGCCGGACTCGCCCACAAGCGCGGTAACCTTGCCGGGCAGGACGCGAAGATTTGCGCGCCTGACGGCATGCAACGGTCCGCCGATGATGGCAAAAGAGATGCCAACATCCTCGATCCGCAGCAGATCAACACCCGAATTCATTCCACACCAGCCCCAATCTGGCAGGTTCGGAAGCGAGACTAACCTATTGCCAGCTTAGAGCAACTTGGATTCGGAACGGTCGCCAGCGGCGGAACCGGCGAGCGGACTGTCTATCTGGGGCCCTTCGGATCAGGTCGTGGCGGTTACTGGAGCTTGCTCGGGTCGCCCGCCGACAGCCGCGCGGCATCGCGGTGAAGCAACATGACCTGCTCGGCGTCCGATCTTCGGTCATAAACCGGCTCCAGCGCACCGTCTTCATCGACTGCGAGAGCACCCGACAGATCGGGTGAGAGCACCGTCAGCTTCTGCTTGATGCCAGCCAGTTCCTCGCTGCCGAGCGTCAGCCAGTTGCTGGCGCCGCAATAGCTGGCGAATTCCTTGCTGGCGAGAATGCTGTGCGGATATTTCTTGGTCAGTACCTGGAGGCGCTGGACCTCGTTTACAGCCGAGCCGAAGACGGAGAATGTGAGCCGGTCGGTAAGCCCGACATTGCCGAACATCACATTGCCGACATGTAGGCCGATACCAAATTTTATGTCGGTTAGCCCCTTTTCCTTTCTGCGCAGATTGAGATCCGTCACGCGCGCTGTGGCGCTGCGCGCTGCCGCAAGAGCAGCCTGGCAGGCGATCTCGGACTGCGAGCGATGCCTTTCGCAAGGGTAAACGGCGATGAAACCATCCCCGATGAAACTCATGATCTGCCCCCCTTTGCGATTGAAAGGTGCAGCAACGGCGTCGAAAAACTGGTTCAGCGTATCGATATAGATTTCACGGCCGGAGGTTTCGGCAAGCCTTGACGACCCGCGCATGTCGCCCATGACCAGCGCGGCCCGGATTGTATCGCCCTCGCCGCGCTTGATCTGACCGTCAAGCACGCGCCTGCCGGCGTCGCCGCCGAGATAAGTGGTCATCATGTTGTCGGCGAGCTTGGTGAGAACCGCCATCTTGGTTGCCATAGCGAGATGGTTCTGGATGCGCAGCAGCGCCGAAATCATGCTGTCGCTGAATCCTGCGGCACTGTCGGTGGACCAGGACCCCATCATGCCCTGACTGGCGTTGCCGTTGAAGGAATGCACGAAAGCCAAATAGTCGGTGACGCCTATAAGCCTGAGATCATCGAAAACAGGAAACTCCGATGGCAGCGACGGGTCGAGCCGGCGTCGCAGGTGGTCGAGCTTGTTGCTGAGCAGATGATAGTATGGGCTGGTCAGGAACCTGTCGGACGGCGCGCCGGGCTCATTGCGGAAGCTTTCGATTTCTAAGCCTCGGCCGCGAACCCAGGTGAAGCCAAGCGCATCATAAAGCGGATGAAGCATCGAAAAGCTCAAATGCACCCGCTTCAACGGCAGGCCGGCAGCAGCCAGCCGTTCGCAAAAGCCTTTTACCAATGTTTCTAGGTCGTTGCCTGCAAGTACCGATTGGTTCAGCCAATCGGCTACCTTATCCATGAGAATGGTGGAAATTTCTGCTTGCGTCGTGCTCATGCTATCTCGAAACTCCTCGAAGACGAGGCATTGTCCTTTGATCCGCCCACAACACAGTCCGCCAACGACCCCAAGAAGAGATCCCCGAAGTCAATGAAGCCAGCTTTGGCAGGAAAAGCCGGCGAAGAACTTCGCAACTGGCTGTCCGTGCGGGCGAGCGACAGGCTAACTGTATCTATTTACTCGCGGCATTATGTGTCGACGCTGCCGGCCGAGTGCAACCACGATCCTGACATCGAGCAAAGAATTCGCCGGCTCAGACCGCCGTCAGGCCTTTACCACCGTCTCTCGGGCTAGCCCGAGGCGGCCGAAAACATTGCGCGTGTCGACGATCAGAAGGGCGTGATCGGCGATCGCCTGATAGTCGATCGCGTCGTGGTCGGTTGCAACGACGACAGCATCGAAATCCTTCAAGGTCCCCTCGCTCAATTCGACAGACCGACGCCCCTTGATCGGCATATGCTCCCGTGTCGCCGGAATTTCTCTGACGTGCGGATCGTGGAATTCAGCCTTGCCGCCCCATTCCTCGATGAGTTCAATGAGCCGCAATGAAGGGCTCTCGCGGATGTCCGGCACATTCTTCTTATAGGCGAGCCCAATGATGAGAATGCGCGAGCGGCTGAGCGCCTTGCCGCAACGCCGGTCCAGCGCCCTGGCCAGTTCATCGACCACATGACGCGGCATAGCCGTGTTGATCTCTGCCGCCAGTTCGATGAAGCGGGTCGGCAGTTCGTATTCGCGCGCCTTCCACGTCAGGTAGAAAGGATCGATGGGGACGCAGTGCCCGCCAAGTCCGGGCCCAGGATAGAACGGCATGTAGCCGAAGGGCTTGCTCTTTGCCGCCTCGATCACCTCCCAGATGTCGATGCCCATCGCACCGAGCACGACCTTCAACTCGTTGACCAGGGCTATGTTGACCGAGCGAAAGATGTTTTCCGTTAGCTTGACCGCCTCGGCGGTCGCGGTGGTGGAAACCGGAACGACGGTCTCGACCACACCCTGGTAGAAATCCTTCACGAGCGCCGCCGCTTCAATGCCGTCGCCTGCCACGACCTTGGGGATCGTCGCGACTTCAAAGCTGCGGTTGCCGGGATCCTCGCGTTCGGGCGAGAAGCCCAGGAAGAAGTCTACCTTCGACTGCAAGCCGGTTTGTTCCAGGATGGGCTTGATCACGTCGTCGGTGGTGCCGGGATAGGTGGTCGATTCCAGCACGACCAGCTGGCCGAGACGCAGATGCTTCGCGATGGTGCCTGCCGTGTTCCTGACAAAGGAGAGGTCTGGCTCGCGGTTTTTCGTCAGCGGCGTCGGAACGCAGATGACGATGACATCGCAGGCGGCCAGTTCGGTAAAATCCGCAGTGGCGCGAAACCGTCCGCTCGCCACTTCGACAGCAAGGGCAGTGGACGTCACCGCCTCGATGTAGGATTGCCCGCTGTTCAGATTCTCGACCTTCTGGGCTTCAATGTCGAAGCCGAAAACCGGGAAGCCGGCGCGTGCTACCGCGACCGCCAGCGGCAATCCGACATAACCCAGTCCGATCACCCCCACTTGCGCGGTGCGCGTCGAAATCCGGTTCAGCAGACTGTCATATGTCGATCGTGAGGCGTCCAAAAATCTGTTTTCCTCAATGTGGACAGACTGCCCGCTTCCACGGCGAGGCTCATGTGGGCCCAACAACCCCGAGGCATATTGCGGAAAATGGATCTCCGCAAGCCGTCGTCAGGCCGACACCTTCGCCTTCAGGCTTGCGGCAGCCATCGCATAACCGCCGGCGGCGCCGTCGATGAAATGAACATGATCGCGCTGCAGCGGCGAGGCGACGAGGCACGTCATCAAGGCCGATTGCTGGCGGTGCAGGCCATAGGTGCAAATGCCCGCCTCTTCGGCCTGCTGCAGCCGGTGCTCGATCCGCTGCAACAAATCCGCATCTACATCGATGGTCATCTTCAAGCCGTCATCGAACTTCCGGAAATCCGAATTGCTGGCCACGTCGCGTTTGTAGATCTTCGGATCGAACCTCCCGATCGTCCAGCCATATCGATCGGTCACAGCCGCAAGCGACAACAGGAACACTATCCACAGCTTCGACAACCACCGCCTTCCCGCCGGCGCGACGGCCCGGGCCTCGAGATCGAGGCCGGCGGGCGAAAAACCGTAGGCCGGCCCGTTCACCGGCACCGGATGGCCATCGCGTTCCTGTCGACCGACAAGGGCGATGATGTCGGAAGCCAGAACCTGAAAGCCGCTCACATCGCGCGAGGCCCCCGGAACGGCTATGATCGAGACGATTTCGCCATGCCGGGCTTCGATCGGGCTCCAGCGGCAGGAGAGACCGGTCAGATCCGGCCGCGCGTTGGCCGGCGCAGGATCGATCAGGTAGCGCCCCGCTTTCATCTCGGCTTCCGCCCAACTGCCGCCGCCGCCGGCAAACATGGCATAGAACACCGCTTCGGAGGCCCGGAACCTCGCTACCCGAACGTCGAGGCCTTGCGCTCTTATATCCTCTATCGGCACGATTGCGGCGCGCAAGGTCAGGGCCAACTCGTCCGCCACCCATCGCTGTACGGCCGCCAGGGCGTTGCGCGTGATCTCCAGCGCCGAACTCGGAAACGCCACGAGCGCGCCGTCGCCGCCGAAGACAAAGGGAAGATCTTGCCGACCCAGCGCATTGAGCAGCGCCGAAATGACGCTGGCGCCGGCCATATTCACGGTTTTATAGCGCCCTGCCTCGATCGCCTTGGTCGAGCCGACGATGTCGGCGGTGGCCAGCGCCCAGCCATCGGGAAGCGGCCGATAGTTGTCGATGTCGGCAACGCTTTCGAACTTCGCGAACACCGGCAAGGAAGCGACGAACGGGTCGGACGCTGCGGCTGTTTCCATGAGCATGCAATAGCACATTCCACTGCTTGAAGGTGAAACTCGATCATGCTTCGAAATTGACTTGCGCAGGCTTTCCAATGATAGGCTCCGGCGATGCGAATTGCCTTCTACGCGCCGCTGAAGTCGCCCAATCATGCCGTTGCCTCTGGCGACCGTCAGATGGCACGGATGTTGATCAAGGCGCTTGAGCATGGAGGGCATCGCGTCGATCTGGCGTCCGAATTGCGCTTCTATCTACGCGAACCGGAGTCGAAAAGTTTCGATGCGCTCAAGGTCGAAGCCCGACAGGAAGTTGCGCGGCTGACAGAGCTTTGGCAGCGTGACGGCAAGCCCGACCTCTGGTTCTCCTATCATCTCTATTACAAGGCGCCCGACCTGATCGGGCCCGAGCTGGCGTCGGCCTTTGCCATCCCCTATGTGACCGCGGAGGCCTCCTATTCGAAGCGGCGCAACGTCGGTTTTTGGGCCGATATGCAAGCCTTGGTGGCGCGAGCCGTCGAACAGGCGGCGCTGAACATCTGCTTCACGCAAAGGGATTGTCGGGGACTGACAGACGCTCTTCCAGACGCCGTTTTCGGCATGCTTTCGCCCTTCATCGACACATCGGTATTCCGGGAACTGCCGGCGCGTGGTTGTCCGACGCGTCTCGTTACCGTCGCCATGATGCGACCGGGCGACAAGGTCGATAGCTATCGCATGCTCGCGCACGCCCTCGCTCCGATCGGCCACCTGCCCTGGACCATGTCGGTCGTCGGGGACGGGCCTGCCCGTGAGGAGGTCAAAGCGCAATTCGCCGGCCTGCCCGCCGACCGGATCGAATGGCTTGGCGCGATCGAGCCAGCCGCCGTGCCGGATGTCCTCTACAGTGGAGGGATTTACGTCTGGCCGGGTTGCGGCGAAGCTTATGGCGTTGCCTATCTTGAAGCACAAGCTGCCGGCCTTCCGGTGGTGGCGCAGGATATCGCCGGCGTGCCGGAGGTCGTGCGGGATGGCCAGACCGGATTTCTCACCCCGCCGGGCGATGTGGCGGCGTTCACGTCTGCCATTGAAAGGCTTCTGGTCCGTGACGACGAAAGAACCGCCATGGCCGGCAACGCCAGACGTTTCATCCTCGAAGAACGCTCTCTCGCTACTGCAGCGGCGCGTCTTTCCGAACTTCTTGCGAAGATCGCGGTTGCATGACAGTCGATCAGATCTGGCAGCCCTTGGTGGAAGAACTGGCGTGCTGGCGACGGGCGGACCGCAAGGCGGAGTTCTGGTTGCGCGACGACGACGCTGTGGATCCGACGGCTGCGCTTGATCGGCTGCTGGAACTCACCCGTGCATTAGAGGTTCCGCTCACTCTGGCCGTCATTCCGGCGCTGACCGACGAGAGGCTTGTCGTCCGGCTTGACGAGGCGCCGCATGCCTCGGTCGCCATCCATGGCTGGGCGCACCGAAACTATGCGCCGCAGGACCAGAAAAAGCAGGAACTCGGCGCCCATCGGCCACGCCAGGCGGTGCTCGATGAGATGGCCCGCGGGCTGTCGCGCCTAACCGGGTTGCACGGCGCGCGTGCCGTTCCGATGCTGGTGCCACCCTGGAACAGAATCGACGCCGGCTTGGTATCGCAGCTTGGATCGGTAGGATTTGCGGCATTGTCGGTCTTTGGGCCGCCGAAGCCGGCCCCAGTGCCGGTCATCAACAGCAATGTCGACATCATCGATTGGCATGGCACGCGCGGCTGTCGTGATCATGGGTCCTTGGTTCAGGCCATCATTGCGCAATTGCGGCATGCATTCGACGGTGGCGAACCGGTCGGCCTGCTCACCCACCATCTCGTACACGATGAATCGGCCTGGCTTTTTCTCGAACGGCTGTTCACAGTCGCCGCACAGACTGAAGCCTGCGCATGGCTTCCGATCAGGACATTGATCGAGCGTGGCGGGGGTAGAGCAATTCCAGGAAAAGTGTGAGCGGTTTTCCGTCCGGAATGGCGTCAAAACAATAAGATAGAGCAAAATAGCTCAGCGCTTTTTGTGCAATGAGACTGGAAATCTGAGCGTCTGGCCGTCCCGCGCGGCAAAAGCGCCGGCAAACCTGGCTTTGGCCAGTTTTTCGATCTCGTCCAATTGCTCGTCGGTGCGTGTCGGATCGTGGTGGAACAGCCCAAGCCCTCGGGCACCGGCTGCCTCACAGAGTTTGACGCCCTGCTGCCATGTCGAGTGCCCGTTGCCACGGCGGTCTTCCATTTCGTCCTCGGTATAGGTGCAATCGTAGATGACGAGGTCGGCGTCTTCGATCAGGTCGAGCACCGCCTGATCCAGCTTACCCGGCTCGTGCTCAGTGTCTGTGATCACCGCCACGATGCGGCCGCCCCATTCGACGCGGTAGCCTATGCAGCCTCCCGGATGGTTGAGACTGCCGGTCCGGACGACCACTCCTTCGCGCGGCCTTAGAACGTCTCCGGATACGAAATCGCGGCAGTCGATGCTTGCCTTGCAGATGTCGAGCTTGGCCGGAAACCACGGCGGCCGCATGAATTCATCGACCATCTGACGGGTCGTCATGCGTCCCGCAAGATGGCCGGACCAAAGCCTGACCTTGACGCTCCGGTCATAGATCGGTTTGAAAGCCGGCAGCCCGATGATGTGATCGTAATGGCAATGGGTGAAAAACAGCTCGAAATCGGTCACGCCCGAGGCCCGAAACGCTCTGCCGGCAAGCCCTAGGCCAGAGCCGGCGTCGAACAGAAGCATATGCTTGCCGCATCGCATCTCAATGCAGCTCGTGTTGCCGCCATAGCGAGAGAATTCTGGTCCCGATACCGAAATGCTGCCGCGCACGCCCCAAAACCTGACCAGGAAATCCATGCTGCTCCTTCGCCCGTCGTGGCCAAACAACTGCTGCTAGGCGTTTCGTGCGTCGATCAGGTCCGCGGTCGTATGGCTTAGACGATCGGCAAGAACCCGCAATATCTCGATGGTCATCTCCGGGAACTCCTTCATAAGCCTCAGGAAATGATCCTTGCTGATTTTCAAGGCTTCCAGCGGACTTGCCGCTCTGACGGTGGCAGTGCGGGAGCTGTTGCACAAGATGGCGATCTCGCCAACGATCGAATTCGGCGCCAGTTCGGCAACTTTTATCGGCCCGCTGTCGGAATCGACCAGAACATCCGCGCTGCCTGAGAGGATGACATAGGCGGCATCTCCCTCGTCGCCCTGCCGGAAAAGGATCTGGCCGGCGCTGTAGCTCACACGATCGGATGTGAACGCAAGCAGCTTGAGCTTTGTCGGTTCGATGCCGGAGAACAAGGGAACGCGTTGCAGCATTCCAACTTCATCCTTGAGCAGCATTGTCGCAAACCTTCTCAAAATTCGCGTTTGCCAGGCGCCGTATCCCGTGGCCTTGCAGCCAATTCCCACCGACAGAACGATCCCATCTCAATGCCCGTTGGTCTAAGACAGCAGTTCCTTGAAGATACCCTTCCCTGCCAAAAGTGTCTCGAGGGTTCCGTCTTCCACCAATTTACCCGAGTCGAAGACGATAACGCGATCGAACATCATCCCCATTGCCGGATTCGTCACGACCCACACAATTGCCGGCGAATGGCCGTCGCACCTCGCTTCGTCGAGCACGTTTCGCAGCACCTTGTCCTGCGCACGCTGGTCGAGCGCCGACAGCGGCCGGTTGAGAATGAGAAAATCGGGACGCTTGAGCAGGGCCCGGGCAACATCGAGCTTCTGCCGCTGTCCAGCGGTCAGCCGCCTGCCGCCGGCGCCGACGTTGAAGTCCAGGCCAACATCCAGAAGTTCGGCATAAAGCCCCAATTCGTCGAGAATGTCATAGACGATGGAGCGGATGCGATCCGGCGCGTCGGGATGGTTGTTGCCCACACGCCCGAACAGGACATTATCCATGACGCTGGCCGCGGCAATGTATTTGGCAGGATCATAACGTTCGATCGCATTTTGCAGCTCGGACGGCAGGGTTTCATAGAAACGGTTGCGTGCAGCGACGATCTTGCTCATCAGATCCTCGCTCAGCAGACCGAAGCGGTGCCGGGGCTCGATATAGGCAAAGCTCAGTGTAACGATCATGGCGCGATCGTTCTCCGAAACTGCCTCATAGGGCCGGTTCTTGAGCCGTTGCAACAAGGTTTCGTAGGCGGGTATCTCTTCGGCGCCCATGAAGGCGAGCTGCTGGAAGAACTGGTGATCGGGCGGCAGGTCGGCAAACAGCTCGATCGCCTGTTCGGCGATCTCCATGCCCATCTCGAAAAGCGTGCGGTCGAGGCCGGCTTGCCTCAGCACAGACGCAAAATAGGGATTGGCCGCTAGCGCCTTGTCGGCCAGTTCGGGGCCGGCGGCGGCGCCGAAGAGCAGGTTTTGGCCGATCGATGCTTCCTTGTTGTAGGCGCCTGGTTCGAAAGGAACCACCAGTCCGCTCAGCCCTTCCTGTTCCAGCCGGGTTCGAAGCGCCGCACGCAGTTCGACGATGCGCCTGGCGAGTTCCGTGTGACGCGTCAGGTCAGCCGAGGAGCGCAAGCCAAGATCCAGAATGTCGCGCGACAGAAGAACCGCGTCGAGCACCCGGCGCACCGCCTCAAAAAGGTCGTGCGGGCCGGTGGCGCCGGCGGAAGCATAGTCGATCCAGTCGCTCCGGATATCGAGGTCCGAATTGCCCGACCGCCGCGCCTCGTGAATGTTCCAGCGCTGCTGGTCTGCCGCAGCACCCTCATAAGGCACTGATGTCAGCGGCGCATGCTTCAACCCGTAGAGCAGGTTATCGCGGAGGCTTGCATGGAACAGGAAAACATCCGACGAGGCGTAGGACATGCGCCGGCCGGTCACCGCTTCGGGAAGTTCAAGCAGGTCGTCGGCGCCCGAAGCGATCTTTCCGCTGTCCGGCCAGTTCAGCCGCGCGAAGGCTTCCGCAAGCGCCTCCGCTCCACCTGTTGCGGTGCTGACCAGCGCCACCGTCTCACCCGGCTTGACCTGGAGCGAGATCCGGTCGAGGAGCATTCCACCGCCATCGTCCGCTATGGACAGATTGATCGCCGACAGCGGGTTGGTCATCGGACCGGGAGCATCGATCGTCAACGCCCCAATTCTTGGCGCAATGAGACCCTCGACGGTGAATTGCTCAACGACCTGCTGGTATTTGACCTGGACATCCTGGCGAGCCTGATCCCAGTCGATCAGTTCCTTCATCGGTCCGGGCAGGTCCTTGTAGGCGCTGATCACGGCCACCAGCTGGCCGACGTCCAGCCGCCCCCGGATGACCAGGTAGCCACCGATCATGTAGAACAGAAAGGGCGTGAGCTGCGCCAGGAAATTGTTGAGGAACTTCACCATGAATTTCCATTGGTAAAGATCGAAGCGGATCTTGAAAATGAGGCCGAGCCGGGCAGCTATGTCGGCGCGCTCGTAGTTTGATGTGTCGTGGACGTGAACCGCGCCGATGCCGTCGACGATTTCGCCGACCCGGCCCGAGAGCGCGCGCGCCGTCAACTGCCGTTCGCGCCCGAGCACGATCAGCCGCCGCCGCATGCGCGGGATGAGGACGATCTGGATCACCACGATCACGACCGCAATCGTTCCGAGCCAGAAGTTTTGCACCATGATGAACAGCATGGCCGTCAGCGCCTGACCGCCGAGCAGCACCGGCTGCAGGAAGGCATCGCCGATGAAGCCCCCCAGCGGCTCCACCTCGTCCTTCACCATGGTCGCCACTTCGGCGGATTTCACGCGTTTGAAGTAAATCGGCGGAAACCGCAGCACGCGATCGATCAGATCGAAACGGATACGCCGCAGCATGCGCTCGCCAAGTCGGCCTTTGTATGTGTTGATGTAGAGTTTGAACAGGCCGTTGATGATGACTAGCAAAAGGAAAACAATACTCAGCGCAAACAGCGTCTCCGTGCGGTCGAGCTGAAAGCCGGAGAAGAACTGCACCTCACCAATGAATGGCAGGTCATAGTGCAGCCTCATGAACGGCTGGGTCGCACCGGGTTCTCCGAAACCCTTACCTTGGATGGGGCCGTTGACGATCAGCTTCGGCAGATCGAAGGATATGAAATACGGGATCATCGAAAGCACGACGATCATCAATATCCAGACCTGCTGCTTCTTGGTGTGCGTCCAGATATAGCGGGCTAAACTGGGTTCCATCCGACCGTGGACCGTTCAATTGCAAGGCTGCAGGACATAGAAGCACCTGCTGGCTAATGGCGCATCGGCAATTTCTTCGTCGCCAACGACATGCTTCGAGCCACAGTGCACCGTGATTGTCCTGCGCTCAACGATGAAAGGACGCTGCGAGGCGGCGCGATCCAGTTCAGGCGCATGGTCGATGACCGCAACACGGGCATTGTTGATTAGCGAAGAAAGCAGCTGGCCAAACGATTGACGGCTGCCGTGGCGTTTTGGCGAACGGCCGCCACAGCTGCGCTGCTGATGCTGGCGCATGAACGCCGATGGTCCGGACTGATGCGACAGCCCCTCTCCGGCACGGGGCAATGGCGAAGCGGCGTGCAGCATGATCAACGTCCGCGAACCAACCAGCCTTGCCGGGGCAAGATTGCGTTGTGTCGCCCGAAATCCCAACCTACAAGACGAGTATGATGGATGTCACGCAACCACGCAATGCGGGCATGGACGGGCACGAACAGGCCTTGGACCTCACGCGGGGAATTGCCGCCTATGTCAACCACCCTCTCGTGGCAGGGCTGTCGCGCGTCATCGCGAGGCATCCGCAGGCCGATATCGCCAACGCCTTCAACCACAAGCAGGTCGCCTGCAAGATGTGGGCACTCGACAAGCTGTTCGATAGCTGCGGCGGCCGGTTCGGGCGCATATGGGTTCTGGGTGGATGGTACGGCGTATTGCCGGCAATGCTTTTCAACGATGCTCGCTTCGACATCGGAGCGATTGATAGCATCGACATCGATCCTGAAGTCGCGCCGGTCGCCCGGACCCTCAACCGGGATGCCGTTGACCGGTTCCGCGCGCTGACGGCAGATATGTACGCCGTTGACTATGCGGCCGCGCAGCCCGACCTGGTGGTCAATACGAGCTGCGAACACATAGTCGATCTGCGCGCCTGGCTTGCCCTGCTTCCGCGGGGCACGAATGTATTGCTGCAATCGAACGATTATTTCAGCGAGCCGACCCACATCAACTGCGTGGCTTCACTGGCAGCCTTCGAAGCAATGGCGGCCCTACGGGAGGTGCGGTTCTCGGGCGAACTGCCGACAAAAAATTATACGCGCTTCATGCTGATTGGAACTGTTTAACGCATTTCGCTCGAAAGAAGCGTGACGGCTGTCGAATAACGACGTCGCGCGAATCTCACCGGGGCGACGCGCGTTAGCTAGAGTTCCGTTTTCAGGGACCATGTTCGATGTCGCTCGCGCAGGATTTGGGCCGAGCGACGCGCGCCTTCCAGATCGAGACGATGCGCGGACGGCCTCGGTCCAGCAAGCGCCTGTTCGATCGATCGCGCCAAACCTTCAGGCGTTAGGTCCTTTTCCGTCAGCACCGTTGCAAGACCCATTTCTTCGAGCATCAGGGCGCGAACCGTCTGTTCGGTTTCCGCACCCGCCGCAAATGGAACGAGTAGGGAGCGACAACCCGCGCGAAGCACGTCGCAGACCGTGTTGTAACCCGCCTGCGAGACTGACAGACGGGCGCCGGTCAGCAGGCTGGCGAAATCCTCGCGGAACCGGAAGATCGACAGGCCCGGCGTGGCATCGCGTGCGATCGCGTCGACCTCGCCTTTCGGCAGGTTTGGACCGGTGATCAAACACCATTTCCAAGCGCCGTTGGCATTCCGCGCCGCTGCGACAGTGGCACTGACGAGGCTCTTTCCGGCAGCCCCGCCGCCAACCGACACCAGAACGTCGAAGCGCTCGGAGACCGCGGGCGGTGGCGGCGCGGCAACGAGCCCAGTGTAGGCGACCTTGGCCCTGATCGCCCCGACCAGTGGAAAGGTCTTGTCGATGGTCGCGAAAGCCGGATCGCCGTGGACCATGACAAGGTCGAAATGCCTGCTGATGAGATCGACCGTTTCCTCGTTTCGGCCCGGCTTGACGCGCTCCTGAAGGATATCACGGACGGACGTCGCCAGCAGCGGTCTGGGTGATGTCGCGTCGATGGCCTCGATCAGCGGCAGGAGTTCGAAACGCATCTGCCGGCGTCCAAATGGAAACGCCTCGACAATGACGATATCGGGCCCGCAATCCCGATAGGCCTGCAACAGCATCTCCGAACGCCATCTCTTGAAAGCATCGTCGATGGGTTTGCCCTGCAGGTCGACAAGTCCGGAAAATCCCTCATCGCCGGAGGTGACGGGTGGCAGAGATACAGATTTGACGCCCGATCCTGGAAACCCCGCGATCGGCGCGCCGCCCGTCACCACGGTTACGTCAAACCCGTCATCGACCAGAGCCGCCGCAATGCGGCTGGCGCGCGCAAGATGGCCGATACCGAGGAGGTGCTGGACATAGAAGAAGGCGCGCAGTCGCTTCATTCGGCGGTCCGCCACTCCCGCTCGAAGAGTTCCTTGAGCTGCCCAATGCTTGTCATATGATCGAAATTGGCGCGCACGCGCCACTCTGCAGCGTCACCGAGGCGGGCGCGCAGCACGGGATCACGGATAAGGCGCTCCAGCGCCTGTGCCAGGGCAATTGGATTTTCTGTCGGGACCAGCAGCCCGGTTTCATCCGGAGATAAAAGCTCCGGCACGCCGGAAATATCGGTCGACACGCAGGCGAGCCGCTGGCTGGCCGCCTCAACCAGAACGTTCGGCAGACCGTCCCGGTCGCCGTTTGCGGTGATCCTGCAGGCCAGGGCGAAGATGTCGGCGCGGCGGTAGTGCTCAAGCACCTCCTCCTGAGCAAGCGCGCCTCTCCAAGAGACGCGACCATCCAGGCCGAGCTTTTGCGCCAGCGCCTTGAGCCGTTCCAGTTCCTCGCCGCCGCCGATATGCTCGAAACGCCACGCCAAATCACCAGGCAGGAGGGCAAGAGCCTCCAGCAAGGTATCGTAACCTTTCTTTTCAACGGCGCGCCCGACACTCAGAACGATAACCGGTTCGTCCGGTGCCGAGCCGTCATGCTGTTTCCGCGCCTCGCGGAAGCTGCCGAAGCGATCAAGGTCGAGCCCATGATAGCTCAGATGCAAAGACGAGTTGCCGTTAGCGAGTTTTTTCAGACGGTCGAAGCCGGTTTTCGTGCAAGTGACCGTCCAGCGGGCCGAGGAAAGCTTGCCGGCGAGATCCCAGTCAGGCGAAGTCCAGATGTCCTTGGCATGGGCCGAGCAGCTCCAGGGCAGACCGCGAAGCTGGCTGGCATAGCGTGTCACCGATGCCGGTGTGTGCGCGAAATGCGCATGCAGCCAGCCCACATCTTCCGGCCATTCGGCCGCCAACACGAGCGCTTGCCCGAAGCGGCGTACGCGATTGCGCGTAAAGTCGCGAGGGATGTCGGTAGCCAGCGATCCGAACGCGCGCCAGAAGCCTGGCCGCAGCAGACAAGCAAACAGCGAGCGAGCCACCCGCATCGGTTCTTCATGCAGATATTCCGGCAGATAATGGACGGGCGCTTTGATCTCGTTATGCACCGGATGGCGTTTTGTGTCGGTCGGCCGTCTCAGCGCGACGAGTATCAGGTCGAACCCCGCTCGCTCCAACCCGAGCAGCTCCTGCGCGATGAAGGTTTCCGACAGCCGCGGATAACCCTTCAGAACCACGACGATCTTGCGAGGTTGCAACTCAGTTGATGCCTTCAATGACCGAAAGGTGATGGCCGGCACGCCGGTCGAGCAGTTCCGCGACGATTGCGGAAATATGAGGCAGCCCTTCCAGCCTCAGGTGCGGATTGCTCTGCGATGGGCGGGGCCGATCCGGCAGCACCTTCAGTGTATCGGCAAACCGCTGGGAATCCTCAGCTTCTTCCGGGGAAAGCATCTTGATGAGACCGAGTTCGGCTGCTCGCCGTGCGCGGATCAGTTGCTCCTCGCGCGGCTTGACGCGGGGCACGATCAGCGCCGGCTTGTCGAAAGACAGTATCTCGCAATAGGTGTTGTAACCGCCCATCGCCACTACCGCCTTGGCGCCGGCAATCAGCTCTTCCATGCGGTTGTCGAATTCGATGATCTTGATATACGGGATTTTGGACCCCTTCTTAAGAAACTTGTTGCGCTTGCGCGCCGGCATGTAGGGCCCAAGCACGATCAGCGCCCTATGCTGCAATTGCGGATCCTGCTGATAGGCATCGATAACGTTGTGGATCAGATCGGCGCCGTCGCCGCCGCCACCGGTCGTAACGAGGATATAGTCGCCCTCGGGGCGGTGGCCGGGCAACTCGTTCTTCTGCAGGCTCCGTTGCAGGAAACCGACGAACTTCATCTTTGCCCTGATAGCCGGCGGCACATCCAGGCCGGTCAACGGATCGTAAAAATCCGGCGGACCGTAGGCCCAGACCTTGTCGTAGAACAGGCCTATCTTGCGCATCACATCCCTGCGTTCCCACTCTGCTTCCAGCAGATGCGGCGCATCCATCACCTCGCGCAGGCCAAGCACCAGCGTAGTGCCTCGCGTCTTGAGGTAGGACAGCGTGTCCTCGATCTCACCGCGCAGCCCGAGCGGTTCCTTGTCGACGATGAAGATATCCGGCCGAAACGTCTCGGCTGTGTGGCGAATGATCGACTGGCGCATTCTTAGCGTCTCATGCAAATCGATATCCTTTTCCAGCGAGGTGTATTCGCCGTTGCGCAACTTGATGACGCTCGGGATCTTCACGAAGTCGACGCGGGCGCGGTAGTCGAAGGCGCCGGCGATAGGCGCGCCCGAAATGATAAGCACCTGAAGTCCGTGGAAATCCTCGACCAGGGAATGCGCGATCGTGCGGCAGCGCTGCAAGTGGCCGAGCCCGAACGTGTCGTGGCTGTACATGAGAATTCGAGCATCTTGTACGTGCTGGGTCATTGTCGAACCTCTTTAGAATTCTCGCCTGAGGACCGCGGGCCCCCGCAGGATTCGAACCCATTTCTCGCGGGTCTATCGACCTGTTTTGAACATGAGGGAGCAATTTTTTCAAATTATATTACCCAAGAGGGTTCATATGCTGAGCAGCGTCTGCTCAGCTGCTATGCACATTGGGTGCGATGCCCAGCCTATTTGCCTTGTCGGCCTCGTGCGCTGCAGATAGATCACGGCGGATACATCGAGACGGGTCGCGGGCTGGCCGATTGCTTGCTTTCAGAAAAGCGGCCAGGGCGATGGCGCTCCTCCCTCGTGGCCGACGCGGCTAAACTGCCCAAGAATGGGCTGAAGATCTTCAAAGACAGCGCGCCGACACAGACCATGATCGATGCCCCAGATGCGGGCGCTCTCGCGCCGCCCACGCAGAACATCGCCTTGTCCCTCAGCCAGACGAATTCAGTAACAGCATTGGCGTTATCCCACCTCCGACCCGATGAGCGAGGGGGCAACCCGCGCGGCCCACCCAAGCGCAGGACCTAACGTCGACGATTGTGCCTTCGAGCGTCGCCCAAGCGAAAGAGCCATATCCTACTCAAATTGAGGTATGACTCCGCGGGGACAGCCTTTAAAGCATGTGCTAATAAAGTCGTTTCGGGGAGGATGCCATGCCGTCCTTGAGGTGGGCTGCAGTTGTCGCGCTTGCCGCGAATCTCATCAATGCGACACCGACCATAGCCGCCGAAGCAGTGGGCCGGGCAGTCGTGATCAAGACTGCCGTTACCGGCGCAACCGGACCACTGGTGGTCAGCGCACCCGTTCATCGGGACGAACGAATCAGGACATCCAATACCGGGCTTGGCCAATTCGTGTTCCGGGATGGCACCAAGCTGGCGGTGGGGTGGGGTTCTTCCGTCGTCCTCGACAAATACGTCTTCAACGATGATAATTCGGTGAAGAAGCTCACCATCCGCGCTGCCAAGGGAACGTTTCGCTGGATAAGCGGGAGCTCGCCTTCGTCCGCCTACCAGATTGTGACGCCCGCAGGCACAATAGGCGTGCGGGGAACAGCATTCGATGTCCACATCGCGCCCAACGGCAAAACCGCCGTCGTGCTGCTGAAGGGGTCGGCCCGATTCTGCAGCGGCGGCGGATGCAGGGAACTGAAGCGGCGCTGCGATTGCGTGGTCGCGACGCCGTCAGGCGCGATGTCCGACGTTATCAAGGTCAATCGATCTGTGCTCACCACACTCGGCACCTCGCGGGCATTGCCGTTTCTGACCGGCAATCAGCAGCTCTCGGGAGGCTTTGACGCAATCGGCGGAAATTGCGGGCTTACGGCTGCCATTCAGCAGGAGCATACGGCGCGGCCGGAGCGGCGCAACTCACCGGCACCACCCAGTCCGGGCACCCCCGATCCGCCGAGCCCGCCGCGGGGCGACAAAGATGACGGCAACAACGGCCATGGAAATGATCCGGGCAAGCACGATCCCAGCAATCCCGGAAAATCCAAGGGTCCTGGCAAAAAGTAGCGGCAGGGGTGGCCGGCAGTGGCAAGAGCAGCGGATAGCCGCTCTTTTTCTCGGCGCGTCCGTATCCGACTTCGCCAACCGGTCTGGGCCAACTCGCCCCTACGTCGGGGTGGACGAAATTGTTGCCCTTGAACAGCGGCGAGTCGAGCGGTCGACCGCCCTGCATCAATGAAGGTCAGGAACCGGAGCCGAATTGTTGCTCCGCATAGCCGGCATTCGCTTCCATCGCCGCTCCCGCCCGCTTGCCAACAAAATCATCCGCTCTGCGCGAGATCCGGCCATAGAATTCCTGCAACCCTGTCGGCAGGCCCGCGGCCTTGGCTTTGGCCGCCGCGATCATCTTTCGGGTGCCTGGCAAGCGCGATTGCAACGCCTCCACGAGCTTGCCGTGGAGAAGCCGCAATTCGGCAAAATCCGGCGACGACCCAACGTTCTCGTCGCCGACGACGGCATTGATTCTGGTCCTCGTGCTCTTTCCCTTGAGTTCCAGCGATCCCGCGTCGAGCAAGGCCCAGCCTTGCAGCGATCTTACTGTGTCGTCGGACGCGAGGATATCGAAACTCACCGTCTTGCACGTTGTCTCGATACGCGCTGCGATGTTCACCGCGTCGCCAACGGCCGAATAGTTGAAACGCGATTCCGCGCCCATATTTCCGACACAGGCGACGCCGGTATGGATTCCGATACCGATGCGAACCGTCTGCCCGGCCCCGAATCCGAATGCATCGCTTTCGTTGAGGCGGGCAATCGTCTCGCGCATCGCCAATGCCGCGCGAGCGGCTTTGCGGGGATGATCGGTGACGTCGACCGGGGCATTCCAAAAGGCCATGATCGAATCGCCGATGAACTTGTCGAGCGTGCCTTCATTGGCGGTGACATGACGGCTGAGCGCGTCGAGAAGCGTGTTCAAAAACCGCACGACGGCGGTGGGCGGCAGTCTTTCGCTGATCTCCGTGAAGTTTCGCACATCGACAAACATCACGGTCAGCTCTCGGTCGTCGCCGCCAAGACGAAGCGCGTCGCGCGTGTGCTCGATCCGGTAGAGAAGCGATGGCGACAAATACTGACCGAAGGCCCGCCGGATCGCGCGCCGCTCTCGATCAGTCACCAGGAAGCGGAAAGAGGTTGTCGCGAAATGCGTGATCGTGCCCATGAGGATCGGCGCAAACGGGTCGAACAGCAGTCCCGCAAGCGAAAAGGCAAACCATGATGCGACGAGCGCCAGTCCCGTGATCGCAAGGCCGCAGGCGAGCGCAATCGCGGGGCTTACGAAAATCGTCAGAATCACCAGGAGGCTGCCGAGCATCGCGATCGACGCGATTTCCAGCCCGTTTGCCCAATCAGGCCGAGACAGATAGTGGCCGGACAGCACCTGTTCAACGATCTGCGCGTGGATCGAGACGCCCGGCACGTTCTCACCGAGCGCGGTGACACGAATGTCCTGCAGCCCGGCGGCCGAAGTGCCGACAAACACGATGCTGCCTTCGATCGCGGCCCTCGTTTCGGACGAGACGCCGCCGGGTGCAAGCACGTCCTTCGCCGAAACATAACGCTCGGCCCTGTCGGGACTGACATAGAGCCAGAGTTCGCCGGCCGAGGTCACCGGAATAACGAAGTCGCCGATCTTGACGGAGGTCATTATGCCCTGCCGATCCGGCGCGCCGGCAATGAGGTAGGTGGAGGCCCCCTGCGCTACTCTTATGGCTTCGAGGGCAAGATCCGGATAAAGCTGCTCACCATCAGTCAGAAAGAGTGGGGCTGTCCTCACCACAGCGGTCGATCTGCCGGGATTGAGGCTGATGTGTCCGATGCCGGCTGAATTGGCCTCAAGCTGCGGCCGCAGCGGCGTGGCTGCCTTGATAGGCGGAGGAGCAGCGATCGGGCTCTCGCCCATAAAGGCAATGCCAGCCTTGATTTGCGGCCGATAGTTCCCTTCGTTGGAGATGCCGTAGCCCAGGATAACTGGCTTGCCGGCGATCGACCCGGCGAAGATCTCGTCATTGTCGGGCAGGCGGTCGAGCAGGGCCGGATCGATGCCCGGCACGTCGCGGAGGACAGTGCGAGGCGACAGACGGTCGGGCTCGGCGAAAAGAATGTCGAATGCGATGGCTGCCGCACCAAGCTCCGTCAGCTTTTCGACCAGGGCCGCCATGCGATCCCTGGGCCACGGCCACTGCCCGAACTGCTGCAATGAGGCCTCGTCGATGTCCACCACGCGGACGGGCATCGACTCGAAGCGGCGAGGTGCCAGCCTCTGATACTGGTCGAACGTTGCTTCGCGGGCGAGTCTCAACGGCTGCGGGTCGCTCGCCCGGACAATGGTAAGCGCTGCGACCAGCGACAGACCCAGGATGACGCCGGCCAACTGGGCGCGTGTCATGACATCTGCACCAGTAACTGTGCCGCGTATCCTGCCTGCATGGCCCCGCTCCGGGAGGCAGCTTTCGAGCCTCGAAGCTAGGCTGCATTGTTCCCGGCAAATGTGCAATCGCCAACCTTACGCCCAACGGAGCAGCGCGGGCCGTGCGCTGGCGATTTGCGTAGCGACGAAGTTCTCAATCGGCTCCAGCGCTAGACAGTCGAGGAGCAAGAGCGCTAGCGGAGGCCGCCGGCCATTTTCTCGCTCTCCGGCAAGTTTCGCAACCACAGCATAGCGGCCGCCCCAAGAAGCGGACCCGGCACCAGCAGCAGGAAGGCCCAGCGCCAGCCACCGATGAAGTCGGCGAAGCGCGGCGTCAGCCAGATGGCGAGCACCGTCAGCGCAAAGCCGGCGCCAAGCTGCACCGACAGCGCCGTGCCGACGAAGCGGCGATCGCCGAGCTCGGTCACTGCGGCTGAGAATTGCGCCGAATCGCCGATCACCGAAATACCCCAGACGACGGCGACCAGCATGAACAGCCAAAGCGGCCCGGCAAACAGGAAGCCCATCAGCAGCGCACAGCTTCCCGAGACGATCATCATGCCGGCGGTGGTCGCGGTTCTGCCGATGCGGTCCGACAGATAGCCGCCCAACAGGCAGCCAATGATGCCGGAGGCGACGACGAAGAAGGTCGAAAGCGAGGCGGCAGCGGCCGATCCGATCGCCTGCGCCTCGAATGCCGAGCGCGTATAGGCAAGCAGCCACGCCCACATGGCGTAGAGTTCCCACATATGGCCGAGATAGCCGAGATTGGCCAGGAGCAGCGGCCGCTCGCGAAACACCTGCCCGATGCGCGATGGCTCGAACACCGCCTTGCCGAAAGGATAGGGCCCCTCCCTTGCGAACAAGAGAAACAGGAGCGCGCCGACCGTCGTTGCTAGACTGGCGGCCGCGACCACCGGCCGCCAGTCGAGCGCGGTCAGGACAGCGCGAAAAAGATGCGGCAGCGCCGAGCCGATGGTGAGCGCGCCTATGACTGCGCCGAGCGCCAGCCCCCGGTCGCGCGTGAACCAGGTGGCGACGAGCTTCAGCGCCGGCGGATAGACGCCGGCAAGTGCTGCGCCGGTGACAATACGCGCGGCGATCACGCCGCCCGGCCCGAGATGAAACAGCAGGCTCGCATTGGCGAGCGCGGCGACAAAAGCGGCGGCCGCCATCAGCCGGCTGAGCCGCACCAAATCGGGAAGGTTGACCAGGCTCGCCCCCAGCGCACCGATCACGAAGCCGACCTGAACGCCGTTGGTCAGCCAGGCCTCCCCGCCGGCGCCGAGCGCAAGCTCCTGCCTCAGTTCGGGCAGGATGGCGGTCGCCGAAAACCAGGTGGTCAGCGACAGAACGACCGCCAGGCAAAGCAGCGACAGCACGCGCCAGCGGCCGCTGTCGGCGGCCATGCCAAGCGGGCTGCCGCTCACCGCGCTCATGCGCCTTGCAGCGGGACGGTCAAAACGGTCGCCGCGCCGGTGGGACAAAGCTCCCCTGGCCGTTGCGTAGGCTGGTCTCGATCTTGCAGATCGGCTTGTCGGGGCGCAACTTCTTGACCTCTACGCGTCCGATGATCGCCTACTCAACGCCGACCGCCTTGACGAACTTCCATGCGATTTCGAGAAAGACGGTCCCGGGCCCGGGCAAATCCTCCGCGACCAGGGCATTGAGAATACCAGAACTGACGCCGCCGTGGAGGATCGGCTTGCCGAACACCGATTCTCGGCCAGCGCGGTCATTATGCAGCGAATTGCGCTCGCCGGTAATGTGGGTGGAAAGTTTCGATTCTATGCCAGCCCGAACCGTTCGACGGCCCGCATGATGCCGCGCAGTTCGGCGAGGCCCTTCAGCCTGCCGATCAGCGAATAACCGGGATTGATCCTGGTCTTGCCGATGTCGTCGGCGAGTAGATGTCCGTGATCGGGTCGCATCGGAATGCGCCAGTCGGCGCGGCCTTCCTTCCGACGGCGCGCTTCCTCCTGCATCAGGGCGAGGATGACATGCGCCATGTCGGTGCCGCCCTCGAGATGTTCGGCCTCATAGAAGGAGCCGTCATCCTCGATGGTGACGTTGCGCAGATGGACGAAATGGATGCGGCCGGCGAACTCCTTGACCATGGCAACGATGTCGTTGTCGGCGCGCGTACCGTAGGAGCCTGTGCAGAATGTCAGCCCGTTTTCCGGGCTCTCCACGGCATTGAGAATGAACCGCGCATCTTCAGCTGTCGAAACGATGCGCGGCAGGCCGTAGAGCGAGAAGGGCGGATCGTCGGGATGGATGCACATGCGCACCCCTTCCTGTTCGGCGACCGGAATAATCTCGCGCAGGAACCAGGCGAGATTGTCGCGCAATTCCCTTGGCCCAATCGAATCGTACTCGGCCAAGGCCTCGCGAAAACTGTCCCGGTTGTAGCTGCGCTCGGTGGCGGGCAGTCCGGCGATAAGGTTACGCTCGATCCGGTCGATTTTCTCGTCGCTGAGCTCTTTCAATCGCGCTTCCGCTTCGGCGATGCGCGCGGCGCTGTAGCCGGCCTCGGCATTCCGTCGCTTCAGCACGAACAGGTCGTAGGCCGCGAAATCGATCGCGTCGAAACGCAATGCATAACCCGTCGTCGGAAGGCGATACGCCAGATCGGTGCGGGTCCAGTCGACCACAGGCATGAAATTGTAGCAGATCGTCGCGATGCCGGCCTTCGCCAGCGCTCGGATCGTATCCTTGTAAAAGCCGACATAGCGCAGCCGTTCCGGCGAGCCGATCTTGATCGAGTTGTGGACGGGGATGCTCTCGACGACCGACCAGGTCAGCCCCGCCGCCTCGATGATCCGCTTGCGCTCCAGGATGTTTTCCAGCGGCCAGGCGCGCCCGTCATAGATGTCGTGCAGCGCCGAGACGATTCCGGTCGCCCCGGCCTGCTTGACGTGATCCAGCGTCACCGGATCGTCCGGGCCATACCAACGCCAGCACTGCTCCATTTTCTGCCTTCCTTTGACAGGGAGCGGCAAGTTATTGTTGGACCACGATGAGAGTCAATGACAATTTGGGCTTTATCGGACGCCCTAATGGCCGACAGGTAGCCCGGCAAACTGATCGAGACCGCATCCAACTCGATTGTTTTCCCGGAATCTTGCGATATTCTGGTCCAACAATTTGGGAGATCGTCATTGGAAAATTCTCAGGCCGTGCGCGAGAGCGTCGCCCGCCGGCACCCCGGCGGCAGTTCGGCGGTCGATGCCGCGGCCGGGCGTATCCTCGATCTCATCCGCTCGCGGCAGCTGAATGTCGGCGACGTGCTGCCCACAGAGCGCGAGCTCAGCGAGATCACCGGCACCAGTCGCAACACCGTGCGCGAGGCTTTGCGCGCCATTCGGACCTACGGGCTGATCGAACCGAAACCCCGCGTCGGGGCGGTGCTCGCCGACGGGCATGGCATCGCCATCCAGAATTTCTTTGCCGCGCATATGGATGTCTCGCGCTCCTCCTTCGCCGACATTCAGGGCTTCAGGCGCATCATCGAAGTCGGCATCGGCGACCACATCGTGCTCAACATCACCAACGAGCAGATCGAAGCGCTCGACGCGGTCAACGCGCGGATCGTCGAGAGCCGCTCGATCCAGGAGGCCGCCGAGAATGATTTCGACTTCCACATGGCGTTGATCGGGCTGGCGGACAACCGCATGCTGTCGGACATGTATTCCTTCCTTTCCCCGGTGATCCTGCGGATCATGACCATCGGCAAGGAGATGCGCCCGGTCCTGGCCGACACCCGCGCCGCGCATGGCGAGATCGTCGCCGCCCTGCGCGCGCGCGACAGGGTGGCCTACGCCTACCTGATGAGCCGCCATCTGGATTTCGCCCTGCGATTCCTGCCGGAAGAGCCGGGTTCCGACACGTGACTGAAGGAGTTCCCGCAATGAAGGATTTTGTTGGCAAGGTCGCCCTGGTGACGGGGACCACGGGAATCGGTCTGGCAACCGCCAGGCGCCTCGCCGCGGGGAGTGCTGCGATCATCGCCTGCGGCATCGACCGCTCGGCCAATGCGGCAATGAGAGCGGAGCTGGAAAGTTCCGAAGCCGGCGCGCTGGTCGTCGACACCGACGTCTCCGTGGCGGACCAGGTCCGCGATGCCGTCGCTGCCGGGGTCGCACGGTTCTGCGGCCTCGACGTGATCATCAATTCGGCGGCCGTCCATCCCTACGGAACCGCGACCACGACCGACTGGGAAACATGGAACAGAGCGATGACGGTCAATGTCGGCTCGATCTACCTGACGGCGCATTTCGGCATCCCCGAAATGATCCGCCGCGGTGGCGGCGCCATCGTCAATGTCGCCTCGGTGCAGGGTTTCGCCTGCCAGCAGAACGTCGCCGCCTATGCCACGACCAAGGGCGCAATCCACACGCTGACGCGTTCGCTGGCGCTGGATTACGCGGCGGCTGGCATCCGGGTCAATTCGGTCAGCCCAGGCTCGATCCGCACACCGATCCTGGAGAAGGCCGCGCGTGGCGAAACCGGCAGCGATGCCGATGTCGAGGAAGCGTACAGGCGCTTCGGTGCGGCGCATCCGCTTGGCCGCATCGGCGAACCAGAAGAAGTGGCCGAACTCATCGCCTTTCTGTGCTCCTCCAGAGCGAGCTTCTGCACCGGCGCGGATTACAAGATAGACGGCGGCCTGACCGCCGGCATCGGTGTGAAATAGAGGCATGAAGATCGGTCTTGGCCTTTGCCGGAGTAGCTGACGCCGGACGATTTCCGCTTTGCCCGTCAGGCGGCGCCATGAGTGTCGCTCCCCGCCTCACAACTGATTTTCGTGGCCCCGACGATCACCCAGGATAGATCAGGAGCTCGTTGGCATTGCAATGTGGTCGCACCAGTGGCGATCGCATCGCATTCGTGTTGAAAACGCAGGTTCAAAATCACCCAAAAGCAAGTGAAGTCGAGGTCAAAAGGTTTAAACTGATTTATATTTCGATTCAAATTGTCCATATTAACTAACTATTAACATGTCGCTTAACTTTTTGATTTTTTTACGTATGGTGCCATGAAGGAGGTAGTTCGAACTACCGGAGAATGGGGCGACTTCTCCTATGCGAAAAGTTTTAGAAACTTCAAAAAGAGATTTTGAACAACACAGCGTTACGACCGGCGGATCGGATCCGCTCCACTCCAGCCAACATCTGAACCATGAGACCTCTCGTTTTCCGCGGCTGCAGCACCAGACTTCGACCGGACGTCCAAGCGTGACCGCCGTGGCAGCGCTAGAAGCAGCCCCTTCCCGGCAGGACCTGCCTGCATTGCCGACGGTGCAGCTTGGCGGGCTGCCTGTCACCGTGATCGACCGGCAGGGCGCCGCCCGCTTGATGCTCGCGGCGGCGCGGCAGCACCGCCATGGCAGCCGTCCCTACTACTTCACCTCCGTCAACGGCGAGGTCATCGCCCAGGCTCGCGCGAAATCGGAGATCGCCGCCCTCTTCCGCGAAGCCGATCAGATCTTCGCCGACGGCCAGCCACTTGTGCTCGCCTCGCGCCTATTGTGCCGCACGCGGTTGCCGGAACGGGTGGCCACCACCGATCTGTTCCACGATGTCGCTAAGCTCGCCGAGAACGAGGCCGCGACCTTCTACCTGCTTGGATCGACTGAGGCCGGGAACGCCAAGGCCGTGGCCGCCATCAAAGCCAGCTATCCGCGCCTGCGCATCGTCGGCCACAGCCACGGCTACCTGACCGGCGAAGCACTCGAGAAAAAGCTCGAAGAGATCGACGCGCTTGCACCGGACATTTTGTGGCTCGGCCTCGGCGTGCCGCGCGAGCAGATCTTTGTCCGCGATTTTGGCTCGCGGCTCTCGAATGTCGGTGTGATCAAAACTTCCGGAGGGCTGTTCGACCATATTGCCGGCAAGGTCCGGCGCGCCCCGCTCTGGGTCCAGAAGGCGGGTTTCGAATGGCTGTGGCGCATGTTGATGGAGCCGCGCCGGCTGTTCTGGCGCTACTTCACCACCAATCCCCGTGCCCTTTATGCCCTGTTGAGGTATTCCCAATGACAGCCGAACATTCGCTGCGTCCGCTGCCGGAGGGAACCGACACGGAGATCGCTGTCGTCGGCGGCGGGCTCTCCGGGACACTTGCCGCGACTCTCCTCGGCCGGTCAGGCTACTGTGTCACGCTGATCGACCGCCACCCCGTTTTTCCGCGCGAGTTCCGTGTCGAGAAGATCGCCGGCGACCAGATCGACAAGCTGCGCCGGATCGGCCTCCTCGACAGTCTTTCCACGGCGGCCGCGGCATTCGACGAGATCGTCAACGTGCGCAAGGGGCGAGTGCTCGACCGCACGCGAGC
>NZ_RZSN01000160.1:0-13750 GCF_003997315.1 Mesorhizobium sp. M1A.F.Ca.IN.020.04.1.1 | reverse complement strand
GACGGGGTCCACCCCCCGGAGCCCGCTCGCCCCCCCTCAAAGCGAGTGGGCTCTGCCCTTCTGGCGTTCTCTCATTTCGCTGCCTATATCGCCGGCATGAGCGACTGGACACTCCAAGCGCTGATCGACGCGGGCATGTCGGTCACTGGCGGCTGCCTCGATTGCCATCGGCATCAAAAGCTCGATCTGCCAGCGCTCCGCAATCGGTTCGGCGCTGATGCTCCGGCGATGGAATGGAACTTGAAGCCGAAGATGAAATGCGCCGTCTGCGGCGGCAGGCGTATCACGCTGACATATTCGCCAGACACCAGCCCGAAGGATCTCAACCGTAAGTCGGCTGGTCCGTGAGCTGGCCCTTAGTTCGCAGATCCCCGTGCCCGGTCTCGAAGCTCTTGCCACGTCATAGGCTGGCCATCTTCGGAAATAGTGACGCGCTCGTCGCTTTTCATCAGCGCATCAACGGCGATCCACGCATCGCGGGCCGATTCTTTTTCGACCATTTGTGGCTGAACACCGGCAATCCGGTTCAAAGGCTCATAGGTGATTTTGAAGGACACACCCTTTTCTCCTCAGTTCCGACCGCGCCCGGCGGGGCGGGGATCACTCAAACCGAAAGGCTGCCTTCATTGCTTCCTCAGCCTCACGCCAGCGCCGCCATCGATCATTTCCCCTTCCTCAAGGAAAACCACGCCAGCATCGCGTAGAGCGCGTTCTAGCACCTCTACGGTGGCACTGCGCGGTGCGGAGGTGCCGGTCTCGAAGAGGGTGAGCGTCGCAATTCCGATCCCGGCGGCATCGGCGAGGCGCTGCTGGTTCCATTTGATGAGCGCGCGCGCGGCGCGGCATTGATCCGGCGTCATTTCCATTGTCCCCTCAAAGTAGCTTATCCAGTTAATTGTTGCCAGACATATAAAAAATTTATTGACAATAAAACGTTTTGCCACGCTTACCTCTGCGGCAATCACGCCGCGAGCCCAAGGGGGGCAACCCAAAATGTCTGAGAATATGACCGCTCCGGCGGATGGCGGAGCTTTGCCTACAGCTAACCTGAACCGCCGCCTTTTGCTGACTGGCCTAGCCTCGCTGCCGGCCATAGCGGGCGCAGGAAGCGCTCTTGCCTCACAGGCCGTCGAGACGCCAGACGAGCGCGCCGTTCGCCTTGCACATGAACTGTCGGAAGCAATGAACGGCTTCATGACACCGGCAGGCGATAAACCAGGTTGGGTTGCTCACGTCAAACCCTCGGCTTATCCCGGTCCGATCTCATTCTCACAGGATGCAAGGCCTGAGAACCATCCGGACCGCGAACTGCTCGCGCTGGGCGCTGAGTTCGAACACCGGTGGGCCACGGAAAGGCCACCAGCAAGGCTATGAGTGGCATCTATACCAAAAAGGCTGACAAACTGGTGAACCAAGCTATGGCGCACACTGGCGAGATCGTCGAGCGCATCATAGCGAAGCCCGCGCTTACTTCAGAGGGCTATCGGTTATTGGCCAAAGCATATCTTTGGTGCCGAGGGGATGATCCGGGCACAAAACTGACGGTCCGACATGCGCCCGCCGTCACGACCGATGACAAGGTGCTGATGACCGCGGCACTGGCCGGATGCGAGACCCAAACGGAGGGCCAGCAGCGTGCCACCACCGGCGCGCTGATCGGCGGCGCTGGCGGCGCACTGGTCGGCCAGGCGATTGGCGGCAACACCAAGTCGACGGTGATCGGTGCGGCGAGCGGCGCGCTGCTCGGCGCCGTCGTCGGCAGCGCGACGACCCCGCAGCGCCGCGGCGAGCAGCTCTGCCGCTATCGGGACCGCTACGGCCAAATCTACACCGCGCCCTGCGACGACCGGTACTACAACGGCGATTATTGATCCTTTGAGTGACTGGGAGACGGCGTTTTCTGCGCCGGCTCCCCTCTTCCGTCATCCTTTTGTACGCTTCTCGCTGTAAAACCGTCTCTGAGGCGGGCTGCAGAGGAGGTCGAGATGACGACGACCCTTGCCGACGCGCTGAAGGACCGTGGCAAGCGCGCGGTGAAACGGCTGATCGGCTACGATTCCCGCAACTGGTTGCGCATTTGCCAGATCGAGGCCTTCACGGCCTTCCTCGAAGCGGCCAATCGCAAATCCCGCGACGTCATCGAAATCTCACCCGGCTGGAACCGCTACTGGCGGGCGATGTGCCCCAACTACCGCTCGGTTGATTTCCCCGAGTTCGACATCTGCCGGGACCGCACCGACGAGCAATTTTCCATTGTCATTGCCGACCAGGTGCTCGAGCACGTCCAGCGGCCGCTCGCGGCCGCGGCCAACATCCATGCAATGACCAAACAAGGCGGATGGGCAATGGTCGCGACGCCTTTCCTGTTCCGCGTGCATGCCCGGCCGCACGATTACAACCGCTGGACGCCGGCGGGATTGAAGCAGGTCATGATCGAGGGCGGCTTCGCAGAAAATGACGTGCAGGTCTTCGGCTGGGGCAACAAGGCCTGCGCGAGAGCGCATATCGGCGGGCCGGTGCGGGCCTACGGCCTGTGGCGGGATCTCAGCAATGACGAAGAGTACCCGCTAATGGTGTGGGCATTCGCGAAAAAGCGCAGTTAGCTTCGGTGCCAACGTCGAACCGCGACTGCGCCTTCTCGCTTTTCGACAAAGTCCAGCGCGCCAGGAAGCGGGCGTCGGCCCGCCCTTGACCAAGCCAAACGCCGTTCAGAGCTGACGGCTGTCTGCCCTCCTTCTTAGCCTCACGCGCTCAGTCGCTCGACCAGCTGCCGGTGGTCATCATTGCAAGGGCCGCCAGGCAGCGGGGCAACTGCGTCGAGCCGGTCGAGCGAAAGGTCTGACATCTCGGGAGCAAGGGAAGGAATGATCGGCGAAAACGTCTGTCGGTCCATTGCTGTCCTCCGTCTCCAAAAAACTCCTTGTTTTGGGTTCCAATTTCTCAACGGTCCCGGCGGCGCCGGCGGCCATTAATTTTGTTCAGCTCAATCGCGAATTCAGGCACTTAGGCAAGAGCGGGGCTGCGGACCGGCGACATGATCGTGGCGGTCAACCGCAAGCCGGTCTCTTCCGTGCACGATTTGCGAAGTGCGATCGCTGGCAAGCGCGCAATATTGGCGCCGGAACTCATCCGTAACAGTGGGCGTCTTCTGCTGGTTGTGCGATAAATTCGGCGGCCACCACGTGAGGCGTAGCAGTCATGGAGATGACAAGAGGACGTAATCGCCACTTATAGCGAAGGGCTTAGGATGGTAGAGTGCAGACTTCGCGGCCCATCGCGGTCGTGGGAAGGAATTTCGCCTTTTCCTGAAAGCGGACGTCCTGGCGACACCGTAGGGCTCGGGCACTGATTCGCGCGAGCGGAAGCCGTTGCGGAACATGATGGCACAGAGCAATGGTCCTATGGGGCGAGGGCCGGGGAGTTCTACGTCCGGCCCGGTGTGATGACCAATGCGTTTGCGCCTCTTTTATTTCTCCTTTTGCCGGAACTTCGAATGGCAGCTGGCGCAATCCTGCAGGATCAGGTGCAGCAGATGTTCCTCCGGCATTTTTGCCGGCTCGGCCTCGGCGGCACCCGGGTGCTTGCCGAGCAGGCTACCGCCATCCATCGGCAGTCCCGCTCCCATGCGCATGTCGGCGCTGATCTCGGCCGGCGCGTTGTCGGCCTTAGCGGCCAGCGCGTCCGCAAGATCGCCGATATGGCGGGCGAGCGACTCGAATTCGAGCCGCGCCTGGTCAATCTCCGTCTTGGCCCACGATCGCTCCCCCAGCGTGCCGGCCGGGAATTCGGCGATCATGGCGCGGCCGGTGCGGGCGCGCAGCGCTTCGGCAGCCGCCCTGAAGCCGGCGGCGTCATAGGCGCGCTTGCCGTCGAACATCTCGGCTATCGACTTCGCGGCGGCCGCCATTTCCTTCATCGATTCCTGTCGCGCCGCCACAATCGGACCGCCCGAACCCGCTGCCAGCGACGGAGCAAAGGTCAGCGAGCCGGCGAGCAAAAGCATCGCCGCCGCGACAACGGCGCGGCCTCTCATGCCCGCACGTTGACAATGCCCATCATGCCGAGCTGCTCATGCTCGAGGATGTGGCAGTGATACATGCGCGCACCCGGCTGCTCCTGGCGCGTGATGAGCCGCACCGTCTTCTCCTCGCGCTACGTTGACCGTGTCCTTCCATGCCAGATAGGGCGATCTGGCGACCTGGCCGTCGCGCTCGCGCTCACGACCTTGAACTGCGTGCCGTGGAGATGGAACGGGTGATTCATGTAGGGTTCGGAGAAGAAAGTCATCATGCTGAGCGTCCTCGCCGACCGTAGGTCACTGAGATTTGGCAGATCTATGTCCTGATCTTCATCCTGCAGTCGGCCTCAGCCGGTTTCACGCCGACGTTCCAGGCCACAATCCCCGACGTTTTGCCGGGCGAGAAGGACTATACCAAGGCGCACCCTGACACTGCACCGGGGGCACTCCGCCAGGGCCGCCAAATGTTAAGGCCATTGGCCATATCGCCGCTTAGAATTTCGACCGAGTCAAAGATCGATTGAAACATTGCCTTGCGCGCGGCTGCAACAGGCCAGCACATAACCCGCAGACTTCTCTTCGGAAGTGAGCCCGCCAAGATCACACATCGACACTTCGCCGGAGAGCTTGGCTATTCGGCAAGTGCCGCAAACTCCTTGCTGGCACGCGGTGGGGACATAGACGCCACATTTGCGCGCTGCATCCAGCAGGGTCTCTCCGGGCGCGCAGCAATGCTCTATTCCAGACTTGGTGAAGTGGACAAAAGACGAAATGGCAGAGGCTTCATCCGGAGCAGCACCGCCAGCGTAGCCTCCGAAGCTCTCCTCGTAATAGGCCAGCGGTTCAATACCAACTTCATCAAAACTGGCTCGTATTGCCTTCATGTAGAGTTCGGGGCCGCAAGTGTAGACTGTACGATTGGCAAGATCGGGAACAAGGCGCAGGAGCAGGGGGCCATTTAACCGGCCACTCGGTCCTGCCCACGAGGAATCTCCCTTGGAACAAAGGAATGTCACCTCGACGTTGGGAAATCGGGCAGCGAGTGCATCGAGTTCCGATTTAAAGATGATATCGCGTGGCGACCGCACGCTGTAGATGAGCCGAAGGTCCAGATCGGATGCTCGATCCGTCAACATTCGCAGCATCGACATAAGAGGCGTGATCCCGCTGCCGCCCGCAAGAAAGAGAGGCTTTTCGCTGGCAGCGTCATCGAGTTTGAACGAACCCAGGGGGCCTTCAATCTTGATTTCATCGCCGGACCGCAGATTGTCGTGGAGCCAATTGGAAACCAGCCCGCCAGGTGTACGCTTTACCGTGATGTGCAAATCAAGTGGTCGAGTCGGTGGAGAGGAGACGGAGTAGGCTCGCGTCACATTGAGCCCGTCAATGCTCAGGCGAACAAGCACATATTGTCCCGCATTGAAGCAGAACATGCGGTCTGACGCAGCCGAAAAGACAAACGTTTTCACGTCGTGCGTCTCGTCGATCACCCGACGGCAGACCATTGCCTGCGGCGATGAGTCGGCCCATTGCCGCTGCCGCATCGCAGCAACAAATTCAGAAGCCGGAAACGAGGTGTGTGCGTTCATTTGGGCTCTCAGTCACGCGCCAACATGCCATCCAAAGCCTTCGCGGAACAGCGGGTTGAGCCCTACTTTTTGATCGGGTATTCCGATCTATGTTTCGAGCGACATCACCGCGAGCTGGAGCGCACGAAGCCCCTTGCGGATGATCGGCTCATGCTTGCGCCGGGCGAGCATGGCCGTATGGACGGGCTGGTAAAGCGTCGGGGCGCCCTCGACCAGGAACGACGGGACCTCGGCCGTGAACCTGCGGGCATCGTCGTTGCGCATGTAACAGCTCCCCCCGGTTCGTCGCAGCATCGCCTCGGCCAAGCTTTCGGATCCCATGGATAGCCTGGAAATTGCCAGGGCAGGGATCAGTTCCGAATGGGTTTTCTCGAGTACGACGGTGTACCCCGGGCGAATGTAGCTGTCAGGATTCACCTCCGATAGCGTCCTCGCAACGGTGGAGACCATCACATATTCCTCGACCATGAGGTGCGCATAAGTAATTTCGGGAAGATAGCGGGGTGCATAGAGCACGGCTATGTCGAGATTTCCCATGCTGAGATCGGTCACCATCTGATTGGAATAGTCGGACTCTACATGAATCGAGGCCTTTGGAAGAACCTGGCAGAGCGCCTCCACCCACCCAGGCAGCACCGATCGTGTCATGCCAACCTGTGCGGCCACACGTAGCGTCCCTTCGAACCGGTTGAATGCGCGCACGTCATGGCGCGCTTGCGACCATGTCGAAAGCATCGCTCGCGCGTAGGCTTCGAAACGTCGCCCTGCCGCGGTCGGCTCAGCGCCAGCACGACCACGATGGAAAAGCTCTGACCCAACCGCGCTTTCCAGACCCTTGATCCGAGAACTCACCGTAGACTGAGTAATGTTCAGCCGGTCCGCAGTCCGGTTGAAGTTGCGCGATTCAATGATGTCGAGGAACGTCTCGATGTGGTCCAACTGCATGCAGCACGCCTTAATCGAAAAAGCCGATCATTAGCCAGAGATCATTGGCTTGATCCGGGAATTGTCAAGGCGGAAGGTGGAGGCAGTAAACGGCTAGGCGCGGCTAAGCCAGACAGGGAGCGAAGCTAAAGTGTTTATCGTCGACTGCGATTGTCACAACTACTGGTCAAGCGCCACGGTTTTGGAGCCGTATCTTTCGGGCGTCTGGAAGGACATGTTCATCGAGGGCGAGAAGACTGGCCCCAAAGGATCTTTCCCACACGGCCATCGCCCCTGGTTTCATCCGCAGGATTTCTCCCGAAAAGATGTGCGGCCCGAGACCGAGGCGGACAACTACCGGATTATGAAGGAAAAACATCTCGACAAGTATAATGTCGGGGTGGCAGTCCTGACCGGCGACGAGCCCATTGAAGCCTCAACGTTGGCAAACCCGTATTACGCTAGTGCCCTGGTCAGTGCCTACAATGACTATCAGATCGCGGAGTGGTTGCCGAAGGACAATCGCTTCATGGGTTCGATCGTCATTGCGCCCCAGGATCCAAAGCTGGCGGCCGCTGAAATCCGTCGGCTGGGCAATCATCCTCGCATGGTCCAGGTTCTAGCCTCCCAAGGCTCAGTGAAGCCGTATGGTGATCCCTTCTACCACCCGATCTATGAAGCCTGCGCGGAAATGGGATTGCCGTTCGCGATTCACCTCGGCGGGCACGGAGGTGTCAACTGGAACGCCGTCGCGCCTGCCCCCACTACTTTCTTCTGGGAAACGCACGCCATCCTGCACATGTCGGCGATCAGCCATGTCGCCAGCATGATCGCTCACGGCGTCTTTGAGAAATGGCCAGAACTCTATTTCGTCGTGATCGAATGCGGCGTCGCATGGGTGCCGACGGTGCTGTGGCGCCTCGACGCGGACTACAAGGCGCTGCGTAAAGAAACGCCATGGCTCAAGATGCTGCCATCGGAATATTGCCGCCGTAATATCCGCTTCTCAACACAGCCGCTGGAGCAGCCAGCCAACGTGCAGCATCTGTGGTCCATTCTGGAAGCGATGGATGGCGAGAACACGCTGATGTTTGCGTCAGACTATCCGCACTGGGACTATGACGACGCCAATACGCTCCACATTCCGCCTTCCTGGAAAGCGAAGGTGATGGGGCAGAATGCGCTCGAGGTCTACAAGCGCATTCCTGCCATCCTGACCGCGAACGCTGCCTGACGGAGCAGAATATGGGCGAGAAAACCTTCATCTGCCGCGTTGACGAGATCGAAGCCGGGACACCTGTCATTGCCAAAGTCCGGAGCCTTTCGGTGGGTGTGTTCCGGATCGGAGAGAGCTTCCATGCGCTGCTCAACATCTGTCCGCATCGCGGTGCGCCCCTCTGTGAGGGGCCGCAATGCGGGACGACCGCGCCGGTCGAGGATGCGCGGTTCATCTATCATCGAGAAAACGAGATCGTGCGCTGCGCCTGGCACGGCTGGGAGTTCGACATCAAGACGGGTTCCGCACTCGTCGACCCAACTGTGCGTGCGCGAACATTCCCGGTCACAGTTGAGGACGGCAACATTTATGTGACGGCGTGAGGGTCAAAACGATCAGCAGCCCGGTGCAGGGAGACGGAACCAGCGGAAAAAGGCCTGACCGGCTGACTTGAATGGGTTCAAAAAAATAGCGGAAAATCCGCAAATGGGAGAACGGAAATGTCTGAATCTGAGTACAAATTTCGCGTCGCGCAAAGTCTGATCGGGCGCGGCAAGGTTTCCCGCCGCGACTTCATCCATTTGGGACTAGCCGCGGGTCTGACCGTCGCTGCCTCCGACCAGATCTTCGTCACCGCAGCGCGGGCACAACCGCAGCAAGGCGGCTTCGCCAAACTTGGCATGGCGCATGGCGCGACGACAGATTCCATCGATCCGGCCGGCTATCCGGATACCTTCACGCAAACGGCCTTTTCAGGCGCTATGTCCAACGGCCTCACGGAGGTCGACGCCAAGGGTGGCATACAGCCGGACTTGGCCGAGAGCTTCGAATCTTCCAATGGGGCCAAAACGTGGGTTTTCAAGCTGCGCAAGGGCGTCACCTTCCATAACGGCAAGAATGTGACGGCGGAAGATGTCGTGACCTCTATGCGGTATCACATGGGTGTCGATACCAAATCGGCGGCGAAGTCTCTGCTTGAATCCGTTTCCGACATCAAGGCGGATGGCCCAGAAACGGTTGTCTTTACCCTCAAAAGCGGCAACGCCGATTTCCCTTATATCATGAGCGACTATCATTTCGTCATCATGCCGAGCGTGGACGGGAAGGCGGATTGGGCATCAGGAACACGAACCGGCGCATTCGTGCTCGAGAATTTCCAGCCTGGGGTTTCGGCCAAGCTCAAGCGCAATCCGAACTATTTCAAGAACGGCAAGCCTTACTTGGACGAGGTGGAGTTCATCGCCATTACTGATTTGGCGGCACGCATGGCTGCCCTCTCCACCGGGGAAGTGGATTACATTGGCCGCGCCGATCTGAAGACACTCGGCATGCTGAAACGCAATCCAAAAATCGAGATCATCGAAGTCACCGGCTACGGCCACTATACCTTGCCGATGAACGTCACTATGGCACCCTTCGACAATCCGGACGTCCGCATGGCAATGAAGTGGGCGATCGACCGTCAAGAGATCGCTGACAAAATCTTCCTCGGACATGCCACCGTTGCCAATGACAGTCCGATCGCGCCGGCGATCAAGTTTTACAAGAACCCGGAGCCGCAACACCGTTTCGATCCTGAAAAAGCCCGCCATTATTTGAAGAAGGCGGGAATGGAAAAGCTAAAGGTTGATCTCTCGGTTGCCGATGCCGCTTTCGCAGGTGCGGTGGACGCGGGGGCGCTCATTCGCGAGACCGCCGCACAGTGCGGCATCGACGTCAATGTGGTGCGCGAGGCGGAGGACGCCTATTGGGACAATGTCTGGCTCAAGAAACCGTGGTGCGCTTCCTATTGGAGCGGTCGCGCGACAGCCGACTGGATGTTCACACAAGCCTTCGCAGCGGAATCCAGCTGGAACGAGTCATTCTGGAAAAATCCTCGTTTCAACGAATTGCTTGTCCAAGCACGAGCCGAGACGGATGAAACCAAGCGCGCCGCTATGTATGGCGAGATGCAACAGCTGGCCCACGACGATAGTGGGAGCATCGTGCTGGTGTTTAACAACTTCGTCAGCGCCCAATCCAAGAAACTAGGCCATGGCGATGTGGCGCCGAATTGGGAAAATGACGGACTGAAGATGGCAGAGCGCTGGTGGATGGCGGAGGCGTAGGGGTGTTTGCCAGCTGCGTCGCTCGCCCTGCGGACGGCGCAATCCTGGGAATGCGCGCATGCGTTTGAATCCGGTCGCAAAGACGGTTCTACAACGGTTAGGCCTCGGCCTAATTACCCTGTTCGTCGTCTCGATCATCATTTTTTCGGCGATTGCAATGCTCCCCGGCGACTTCGCCAAGGCGACACTCGGTCAATCTGCCACCCCGGAAACGGTCGCGGCCCTTCAACACGAGATCGGCCTCGATCGCCCCCCAGTTGAGCGTTACTTCAGCTGGATCGGTAAGATGGCAAAGGGTGACTTTGGATCCTCTTTTGCCAGTCGAACCGGCTACCGGCGGACGGTCGCCGAGATCATCGCACCTCGCCTTTACAACACCATGTTCCTGGCGGTCATGACCGCTCTCATCGCGGTGCCGCTGGCGCTGGGGCTGGGCATTGTCGCGGCCCTATATCGCAACAGCTGGTTCGATCGGGTTGTGAACACGGTAACACTTACGACCATTTCGTTCCCGGAATTCTTCGTTGCCTACATGCTCGCTTTCCTGATTATCTCGCGCGATACCTTTGCGGGAACCGAATTCGCACAGTCTTTACCTGTCTGGCTGGCAATTTCGATCAACTGGACCCTGAACGTCGTGCCGAAGTTCCCAACTCTGGCCAATATCAACGACCAGACCCCTTTCTGGGACCACGTCTGGCGCGCCGCTCTGCCGTCAATCACGCTCACGCTTGTCATCGTTGCTCACATGATGCGGATGACGCGCGCAGCGATCCTCAACATGCTTTCGAGCCCCTATATCGACATGGCCCGGTTGAAGGGAATGAGGCCAATGGTGGTCGTGCTTCGGCACGCGTTGCCAAACGCCTGGGCCCCGATTGTGACGGTTGTGGCCTTCAATCTTGCGTATCTCATCGTCGGCGTCGTGGTTGTCGAGGTGGTGTTCGTCTACCCCGGCGTCGGCCAACTGATGGTCGATGCCGTGAGATCGAGAGACGTACCGGTTGTTCAAGCCTGCGCGCTTGTGTTCGCCGCTACCTACATCCTGCTCAACCTGATCGCCGACATCATCTCGATCGCAACCAATCCGAGACTTTTGCACCCACGATGACAAGTGCAGAGCCTGTGATCCAGACCACCAGGGCGCCAAGGGTAAGGCGGACGCGCCGATCTCGCATGACTATAGCGCTGAAGAAGGCCCCGCTCAGCGCCTGGTTCGGTATGGGCGTGATCCTCTGCTACGTTGTTGTCGCATTGTTTGCGCCTCTCATCGCTCCATATCGAGAAACACAGGTCTTTAGCGAGGCATTCGCGCCCTGGAGCCACGAGTTTGCGTTCGGGACTGACCAACTCGGTCGCGACATGCTTACGCGACTGATCTACGGCGCCCGCAACACGATCGGCATCGCCTTCATCACAACTATCTTGTCCTTTGCAGCGGGTGTGACGCTCGGCCTTCTCGCTGCAATGTACCGGGGGTGGCTAGACCAACTATTGTCACGCGCCGTGGACGTGTTGATGTCGATCCCGAGCCTGATTTTCGCGCTGATGTTGCTTTCGATATTCGGATCTTCGATAACCAGCCTCATCTTGGTCATAGCGCTGCTCGATTCGACGCGCGTGTTCCGTCTGGCCCGAGCAGTTGGCCTGAACGTAGTAGTGATGGAATATGTCGAGGTCGCGCAGCTGCGGGGCGAAGGCCCCGCATGGATTCTCCGCAAGGAAATCCTGCCCAACATTCTGCCGCCGCTCATCGCGGAGTTTGGTCTGCGATTCTGTTTTGTTTTTCTGACCATTGCGGCATTGTCGTTCCTGGGCGTCGGCATACAGCCGCCATCCGCCGATTGGGGATCGATGGTGCGGGAAAACGCGACGCTGCTTACTTATGGCGATGTCACGCCGCTTTTGCCCGCGGGCGCCATTGCCCTTCTCACAGTAGCGGTGAACTTCGTCGTGGACTGGTTTCTGCATTCAACGAGCGGGCTGCGTGATGAAAAGTAGCAGTGTCATCGCGCGCGAAAGGGGGACAGATCTTCTCACGGTCCGCGACCTTCACGTTGAAGGATTCTCCGACGAGCGCTGGCACCCGATCGTGCGCGGTGTGGGTTTCTCGCTCAAGCGCGGAGAAGTGTTGGGCCTGATTGGCGAATCCGGTGCCGGGAAGTCCACTATCGGCCTTGCTGCAATGGGATATGCCAAGCCAGGATGCCGCATTACCCGCGGCTCGGTGCTGTTCGATGGGGTCGATCTTTTGTCGATGAGCGAAGCACGCCGTCGGCGGCTCCGAGGCTCCCGCATTGCTTATGTGGCGCAAAGCGCGGCTGCCTGGTTCAACCCGGCTCACCGGCTGCTTGATCAGACCGTGGAAACGGCGGTTGCGCACGGGATCGCCAGCCGAGGTGAGGCCAACCGTGATGCTGTGGAGCTCTATAAACGCCTCCAACTTCCAGAGCCCGAGACCATAGGCTTCCGCTATCCGCATCAGGTATCCGGTGGCCAGTTGCAGCGAGCCATGACCGCCATGGCTATGGCTTGCCGACCCGACCTGATTGTGTTCGATGAGCCGACAACTGCGCTCGATGTGACGACTCAAGTCGAGGTCTTGGCCTCGATCCGCAGGGTCGTTGAGGAATTTAACACTGCAGCGATATACGTGACACACGATCTGGCGGTAGTGGCGCAAATGGCGGACCGGATCATGGTTCTACGCCACGGACAAACTGTCGAGGAAGCGGGTACACGGCAGATGCTCACAGCTCCTGCTCAGGAATACACTCGGACGCTCTGGGCTGTGCGCAAACTTGCCAAGCCGGAGATAGAGGCCCGGGACCACATACTTACCATCGACAATGTCACCGCCGCATATGCCGGAAGGGTCAAGGTGCTGTCGGACGTGTCCATCAGGGTTCCGCGTGGCCGAACAGTCGCGTTGGTGGGTGAATCAGGGTCCGGGAAATCGACACTCGCCCGTGTCGTGACCGGTTTGCTGCCTGCTATGTCCGGGTCGATCTCATTTGACGCCCAGCCGCTTCCCTTGTCTTTAAAGCAGCGCTCGAAAGACCTGCTGCGGCGTATACAAATGATCTATCAATCGCCGGACAGCGCGCTTAACCCTCGCCAGACTGTCGAGGAGGTAATCGCGCGTCCGCTCGAGTTCTATTTAGGCTTAAAAGGGGAGCAGCGCGACCGCCGGATCGGCGAACTCATGCATATGATCGAGATGGACGAAAGTTTCCTCGACAGGCTGCCGGGTGAATTGTCCGGAGGCCAGAAACAGCGGATCTGCATTGCGCGCGCGCTCGCCGCGAATCCCGAGCTCATCATCTGTGACGAGGTCACTTCGGCTCTGGATCAAATTGTGCAAGAAGAAATCTTGAAGCTTCTAATACGCCTACAGCGCGAACTCGGCGTCAGCTACATCTTTATCACCCATGATATCGCGACAGTAAGAGCAATCGCGGACGAGGTCGTCGTCATGCACCAAGGGAAGGTTGTGGAGCAGGGTCCAAAAACCGAGATACTGACGTCACCCCACGCTGCCTACACCGAACTGCTACTCTCCTCCGTCCCGGCAATGGATCCGGATTGGCTGACGGGACTTCTAGCAAAACGGAAGCGCCAAGGCACTCTGGACGCGGCTGGCTAAACAGCCCTGCGCACCGGATCAGCACTTCTCGAATTCTTATTGCCCAAGTTTGATGGCGTCTCCAACGCGAAAATGCCGCGACGGCAGCTCTGCGCCTCATTACGGCCGTAGCGACATTCACGGTAAGCGCTGTTCCGACAGCACCTTTCGCGCGTGACGCTGAGGAACGATGTTCGGAGCCTTTGAGGGCTTCGACACATGACGATTTCAGAGCTTAAGCTTAAGTCCAGGGATGAAGAGCCGGTTCGC